>VGWC01000001.1 GCA_016873775.1 Ignavibacteria bacterium
TTTTCTTTCATTTCTTTTGGTGGAACCCAATTGTTCATTGGTCCTGCATCTTGTTTTCGCAACGAACAAATGTATGTTCTGTCCTCTACGCGCGCGACATCACCGACATCGGAGCGAGCCAGAAAACAATTCGGTCGTTTTTCCGGATTGAGTTTGATAAACGTTCCTGATGCGATAAGTTGTTCGCAAAGAGATTTGTATTCTTCTTCCGAGCCATCGCACCAGTGAATAGATTGTGGTTTGCAAAGTTTTTGCGCTTCTTCGACCCAACGAAGAAGTTCTTGATTTTTGATTTGAGTTTGTGTAAGCATTTACTATTTTTTTTTATTACTTAACTAAGATGAATAAAATAGAACACAGATAACACGGGTTGAACGGATATATCACAGATTTTTTTCCGTGAAAATCAGTTGCATCAGCGTAATCCGTGTTCTATTACGAAACAAATACTAACATACTACTTTAAATAATCTTTCAACCAGCCAAACACTTGCTGATGCCAATATTCGCTGTTAAGCGGTTTTAAAACCCAATGTCCTTCATCGGGAAAGTAAAGAAATTTTGATGGAACATTTTGTCGTTGTAATGCGGTAAATAATTGCATTCCCTCTGAAACAGGAACTCGGAAATCAAGCGCGTTGTGAATGATAAGATTCGGCGTTGTAAAATTTCCTGCAAAGTTATGCGGAGAGAATTTTTCGTACTCGTCTTTTTTCTCCCACGGAGTTCCACCGTGTTCCCATTCATCAAACCACACTTCTTCCGTTGTTCCGTACATCGAAAAGAAATTGTACACACCGCAATGCGTTACGAGTGTTTTAAATTTCTTCGTGTGTCCTTGAAACCAATTCATCATATATCCGCCGTAACTCGCTCCCGCTGCCGCCATGTTATTACCATCAATGAAAGAATATTTTTTCGTAACATAATCAACCCCGTTAATCAAATCGGTGTACACTTTTCCTCCCCAATCGTGCGAAATATCGTTCGTGAACTGTTGTCCAAAACCCGTGCTTCCTGTTGGATTGGGACACACGACAACATAACCTTGCGCCGCCCAAAGTTGCGGATTCCAGCGATACGACCAACCGTTCATCCACGCACCTTGCGGTCCACCGTGAACTAAATATACAAGCGGATATTTTTTATTCGAATCGAACTTCGGCGGTTGCACAAGCCACGCTTGAACTTTTTGTTTTGCACCATCCCACCAAATATTTTCCGGCGCATTCATTTCAATTCCGGAAAAGAGTTCATCATTCATTGTAGTAATCTTCACCTCATTTTTCCCATCGGATTTTGATGAATATACATCTGCGGGTTTCATCATTGTTGCGCGTGTGTATGCTAACATTCCATTACCCGAGATAGAAAAAGCAGAAATCACACCTTTTGTTACAATTTGTTTCGGCGTTTCACCTTCGATAGAAACAGACCACAACGGCTCTTCCGCTTTATCCTCCGCGGGAAAGAAAAGTTTTTTCGAATCACCCGACCATGCAAACGCGCCGACAACATAATCCCATTTTTCTGTCAAACTTTTTGAAGAATTATCCTTTCTATCGAAAAGAAACAACTCCCACTTATCCGCTTCAAACATCGGAGTACGTTGCGCGCGATACGCAATATATTTTCCATCGGGAGAGTAACGCGGAAAACCATCGGCAGCGAGGTTTTTTTCCGTAAGATTTTTTCGCTCACCTGTTGTTACGTTCACCGTATAAACGTCGTGATTAGTAACCCACGCTTCTTCACGAACATTTGCCGGTGTTGCAGTGTATGCAATTTCTTTTCCATCGGGAGACCACGCATAATCATCGCCGGCAGAAAATGTTGAAGAGTTCGGAACGGCATCGCGATTTCCCGGCGTTAAATCTTTTGGCTCTCCGCCGGTAATCGGTTGAACAAAAATATGCATTCGTTTAAATTCCGTCCACGAATCCCAATGGCGATACAAGAGTTGGTCGAATACCATTGCTTTCACTTTGCTTTTTTCCGTTGCTTCGTCGCGCTCGGCATTTTTCTTGTCGCTTTCTTTGAATGGCAATTCGGAAAATTGCGGATAGACGGAAGAAATATACGCAAGCCATTTTCCATCGGGAGAAAATGTTTGCTGCGATGCTCCGGTAGAAATTGTGGTGAGTTGTTTTGCTTCCCCGCCGCTTAAACTCAGCACATAAATTTGCGGCATTCCGCTGCGGGTGGAAACAAACGAAAGCATTTTTCCATCAGGAGACCAACGCGGATTGTTATCACCTTTCGGAGAAAACGTAAGTTGCCGCGATTCACCACCGTTCGATGGAATAAGCCAAATGTCGCTGTTGGAATTGTTCGCTTCTTTGTTCACGTTGGCAACGACGTACGCAATCCATTTCCCATCGGGAGAAATTTGCGGGTCGCTGACACGTTTTGCGCGAAACAAATCTTCAATCTCCATCGCGCGTTTTGTTTGTGCGTGAAGCGGAGAGCAAAGAGCGAAGAGCGTAGAGTATAGAGCAAAAAATAAAATTGCTCGGGAAAGTTTTGAGAGTGAGTTGTGCATAGCGGTTTATCTATTTGTTAAAAAAATACTAGTCGCGAATTGTTGGGGTGTAAGAAAAATGAAAGAATAATTTCCTATCGTTCCGAGAATATTTAATTCCTATATAAACATCTTTTTCCGTGTGAATAAAAGTTGTTTCTGCTTTTGCCGAAGAGTGTGGGATTTCAACCGAAAGAGAATATTGACCGGGAGCCTTACTTACTTTGTTCATCTTTGCAAGCGAGATTGTGTAATCAGTTGTAATTTCCCCTGAAAAAATAGTTTCCCCATTTATTTTCTCAATTACAAAATCAGAATCGTAATCGTTCTCTAAATCCGTTTGAATGATATAAGTTTTTTGCTGATTAACTTGCATCTCTTTGCAATTGTGGTTCAAGCATATTAAAAACAAAATTGCAAATATGGGTTTCATGATAGTTGCCTTTCTATGTTAGTTGATGATATTGTTGTTAAAAAATAATGGAAACTTTGTGTTAAATTTTTTTTCTGCGTTCCATTGCGCTTTACTTTGCGGTTAAACAACAATGCTTTTAAACCGCAGAGAACGCAAATGGAAAAATTTTTTCTCACAAATAATCTTCCAGAATGATTATTTTTATTTCTTCATTTTGAATAAAAAAATTTTTGTTGTCATAAGTTACATTGAAAAAGTTTTAGAGAAAAATCTTCTCTCGTTTCTACAAACCTTCATAACATTAAATGCCATAGAGTTTTCTAACTTTATCACATTATTCTCGAATAAGGTGATAAGGTTAAGAATGGTTGTACGTTCGGTTGCTACTAAGGTTTTCTGTTTCATAAAAATTATTTCTCTACGATTTAATCAACGGTTCATTGAGAAGATTGCTTCGTCTTCTTCACTTTGTTCAGAGTCCTCGCAATGACACTTAGCTTGATTTTTTTCAATTCGATATTCGTTTCAACAAACTACGAATCACTAATTACGAATGACAAATTACTTCAATCTAAAATGTAAAATATAAAATTACTAATATTACAAATCTCACATCTCAAATTAAAAGGAACATTCCCGTAACCACAATATTCGCCAACGCAAGCGGAAGCATCACTTTCCAGCCGAGATTCATTAGTTGGTCGTAACGAAAACGCGGAACAGTCCAGCGCACGAGAATAAAGAAAAATAATATCGCGGCAACTTTCACCGCAAACGCTCCCACTTGCATCAAACTCACAACGAGTGGAGAAAAGCCAAATGTTTCAACGTACGGAAATTGCCAACCGCCGAGATAGAGCGTGGTAATCACTGCGCTGGAGACAACCATATTGCAATACTCGGCGAGAAAAAACAAACCGAATTTCAAACCGGAATATTCCGTGTGATAACCGCCGACGAGTTCCGGTTCCGCTTCGGGCAAATCAAACGGCGTGCGATTGGTTTCCGCAAACGACGCAACGAGAAACGTGATGAAACCAATCGGCTGCAAAAAAATATTCCAACGCAATCCATTTTGCGCTTCGACAATTTTATCGAGTTGCAGCGAACCGGCAAGCATCACCACGCCGATAATCGAAAGTCCCATCGAAAGTTCGTATGAAATCATTTGCGCCGAAGAACGCATTCCGCCAAGCAGCGAATATTTATTGTTCGACGACCAACCGCTGAGCGTAAGTCCATAAACACCAATCGAAGCGAGCGCAAGAATGTAGAGAACGCCAATGTTCACGTCGGCTATTTGTAGTTTGATTGTTCGTCCGAAAAGTTCAATCGTGTTGCCGAATGGAACGACAGCGAATGTTGAAAGTGCGATGAACACGGAAATAATCGGTGCAAGGCCGTGAAGAAATTTGTTTGCCGCTTTCGGAACGATTTCTTCTTTCGTTACGAGTTTGACCAAATCGGCGAGAGGTTGCAAAAATCCTTGCCAGCCAACGCGATTTGGACCAATGCGATCTTGAACTGCCGCGCTGATACGTCGTTCTGCTAATACTAAATATGCCGCAGTGGTAAGCAGCACGATGAGCATTACGGCGATTTTGATGGTGGAGATGATTAATAATTCTAACATAGAGTTTTAAAAATCTAAAGTTCAAAAATCAAATGACAAAATGAAAAAATAGAACACTGATAACGCGGATATGACTGATTGAACACGGATTTTTATCCGTTAATATCTGTTGCATCCGTGTCATCAGTGTTCTATTCATTGTTTCAAAGTAGTAAAATTGAAATTTGTCATTTGTAATTTCAAGCAGTTACTTTTTCTGCAACAGATTTTCCTAATTTCTTCCCCTTATTTCCCAACTTAAAATAACTCATTCCGCTAAATGATGGAATCGAGTTCGCAATTTCTTTGAACACATCTTCGGCGGAATTGTATTTCCACTTCGCGTTCATCGCATTGGCAACGCCGCAAATAATTTTCCATGAAGGACGAGCGTCGCGTTTTTCGCCTTTCATCCATCTATCGAATTGCGAACCGAATTTATCCAAACGGCTCATCGCAAATCCATCGAGCGCGCGTTCGTGTTCCAGCGTTGCAACTGCAGGACGAATGCGCTGCACGTTTCCTTCAAAGTTTGTGAACGTTCCATTTTTCTCTGCATACGTTGATGCAGAAAAAACGACATCGGCGAGTTTTGTCGTTTCGTTATGATTCGATGAATGAACAACGAGAAAATCTAATTTTGAAAGCGCATTTGCAACATCGGGAATTTCCGCAATGTTATCTTCAAGAACGTACAACGCTTTGATTGTTCCGTTTGCTATTGATTTCAAAATATCATTCGCATTTCCATTTCCAACGCCAACTTCTTTTGTTCCGAAACTATTCGGCGTTTTATCTGCGCGAATCAATAAATTGTCTTCGTCGTTTTCTTTTATGTGCTGAAAGAAATCAATGTTCTTCGTTTCCAAAATTTGTTTCGCAAATTTTTGCAGAAGAAAATTATCTTCATTCGTACCAAACGAAGAACCAAACACCGCAATTTCATTTTTCTGAAATCGCCGCAACTCCGATGCAACTTTTGCCATTGCTTCATCCCAACCGACTTCGACAAGTTTTCCTTCGCGGCGAATCATTGGCGCTTTGATACGAGTTTCGGCATTGACATTTTTGAACGAGTTCAATCGTCCGTTGTCGCACATCCAATAATCGTTCACACCATCATTGAAGCGCGGAGTCAAGCGAAGAATTTCATTGTTGCGAACGCCGATGGTTGTGTTGCATCCGCGCGAACATCCAACGCACACGCTTTCCGTGAACGACATTTCCCACACACGTGCTTTGAAACGAAAATCTTTACTCGTCAACGCGCCAACGGGACACAAATCAATCGTGTTCATCGAATAATTATTGTCGAGCGAAGTTCCGGGAAATGTTGTGAGCTCAACGCGGTCGCCGCGATTGGTGAACGTGAGCGATGGTTCTTTCGCAACTTCATCGCAGAAACGAACGCAGCGGGAACACATAATGCAGCGTTCCGTATCGAGCATAACGTTTGGTCCGATATCCACGCGCTTTGGTTTGCGAACTTTTTCAAATTCAAATCTGCTGTATCCGACGCTGTGTTTATATGCGTATTCTTGCAGTTTACATTCGCCGGCTTCATCACAAATCGGACAATCGAGCGGATGATTGATGAGCAAAAATTCCATCACCGCTTCACGCGCGTTGATTACTTTCGGCGAATTCGTTTGCACAACCATTCCGTCTGCCGCCAATGTTTGACAAGCGATTTGCAATTTCGGCGCGTACATAATTATCGGATTCCCGTTTGCGTCGCGTTCGATTTGTCCTTCACGCGTTTTCTTCGGCAATCCGGAATCTACAAGACAAATTCTGCAATTGCCTGCAATAGATAATGCGGGATGCCAGCAAAAATTCGGAATCGCAATTCCGTTATCGCGCGCGGCTTGTATAATTGTTTTTGACGAATCCGTTTCGAGTTGTTGTCCGTCAATGGTAATAGTGATGTTCATTCGGTCAGTTAAATTTATTTTCTCTTACTTGCATTCAAAATTTTTTTTACTTCTTGTTTCATTTTTTTCTCTCGCAAAGTCGCCAAGATGCAAAGTAAATTCTCTTTTGCGACTCTGCGTCTTTGCGTGAAAATTATTTCCCCGGTTTCATCACCACCGTCGAAAACTTTTTTATATCAATTACTTTTTGCGCTGTTTCTAAAACACTTTCTACCGTAACTTCATCAATGCGTTTGCGAATTGTATCAAGCGGAGTTTGCGCGCCGAAATACAGTTCATCGCTTCCGAGTCGCATCATTCTGTTGCTCATACTTTCCAAACTCAACATCATCGTTCCTTTGAGTTGCGATTTTGTTCGCGTTAGTTCTTGTTTGGAAATCGGTTTCGTCGCAAATTTTTCCAATTCTTTTTGCACTAACTCGCGCGCGTTTTCCATTTTTTCCGCATCGGTTCCGATATACACGCCAAACGTACTCACATCGCTCATAAAATTGAGAAACGAATACACCGTGTACGCAAGTCCATATTTTTCACGAATGTTTTGAAACAAGCGTGAACTCATTCCATCGCCGAGCAACGTGTGCAAAACGAGCAACGAATATCGCAACGGGTGATGAACGCTGAACGTCGTTGTTCCCGTACAAATATGCGCTTGCTGAATCGGTCGTTCGAGAATTTGTGTTTTCGCTTTTGATTTTGTTATCGGAGAAATTCTTTTTGCTAAATGTTTTGTTGAAAATTCTGTATCAAAATATTTTCTCGCAAGCAGAACGAGTTCACTATGTTTCAAATTTCCCGCGGCGGCAATTACCATTTTCGACGGAACGTAATGTTCTCTCGCAAACGAAATCAATTTCTCACGCGAAAAATTTTTCACGCTTTCCATTGTGCCAATTACCGGCACGCCAAGTTGATGATGGGGAAATAATTCCTTCTCGAGCAGTTCGTGAATAAAATCTTCGCTGTCGTCTTCGGCATCTTTCAATTCTTCGAGCACGACAAATTTTTCTTTCACCAATTCTTTTTCGGGAAACGTCGCGCGCTGAACCAAATCCGCAATCACGGCAATCGCTTTTTCAATATGCTCGTCCAACATTCTCGCAAGAAAACACGTTTGTTCTTTCGTCGTGAACGCATTCAAATATCCGCCGAGCGATTCCATACTTTGCGAAATTTCTTTGATGGAATAATTCTTCGTTCCTTTGAACACCATGTGTTCGAGAAAATGCGCAATGCCGCTGTTGGAATTATGTTCATCACGCGAACCGACATCAAACCACACGCCAAGCGAAGCGGAATGAACCCAAGGAATTTCCTCCGTTACAACGCGAATACCGTTTTCCAAAATCGTTTTTTGATAATGCGAATCGAGTTGCTGTGCAGAAAAATGCGGAGAGAGTTTTTGTATAAGTTTATTCAAGATAAATCAATTTTTTGTGCGGAAAATATACCACTTTGGAAAGAGTGAAAAAACTGGGAGAACGAAATTGTAAAAGAATTGAAAGGATTTCTCATTATCCTTGATATAAAAATTTTTATGCTTCTATAATGAGTTGTGCTTTTTTGTGTGCTAAATCCTGAAACCCATTACTTCGTAATAAAATTTTCGTTGCAATTTTTGAAAAACTTTCAATAATGAAGTATCTTCACCTCGCTTTTTATTCAACAACAACAAATTTTTCCGTATGAACATATTACAATTTCTATTTCCTCTTTTTTTTATTTACAGCGCAGTTGCATTTTCACAAAACTCAACTCAAAAAAAATACTCTGTATTGCTCACCGATGCGTTCCCGAATATTTCCGCATTTACTCGTCCCGTTTATCTTACGCACGCAAACGATAACAGCGAGCGTGTGTTTGTAGTAGAACAAGCGGGAAGAATTTGGTCGTTTCAAAGTAGCGATACAGTGCGCACAAAAAAATTATTTCTCGATATTCGTTCTCGCGTTGATGACAGCGGAAATGAAATGGGCTTACTAAGTGTTGCATTTCATCCGAATGTTTCGCAGAACAAATTTTTCTTTGTGAATTACACTGCAGGAAATCCGATGCGAACAGTTATTTCCCGTTTTACAATCAGCGCAAATGATAGCACCGTCGCGGATACTGCAAGTGAATATAAAATTTTGGAAATCAATCAACCGTACAGCAATCATAATGGCGGACAAAATCTTTTTGGTCCCGATGGATATTTGTATATCGGAATGGGAGACGGAGGGAGCGGTGGAGACCCACAAAACAACGCACAGAATTTACAATCGCTTCTCGGGAAAATGTTGCGCATCAATATTGATTCTGCAAGCGCGCCGCTTCATTATTCTATTCCATCGGATAATCCATTTGTAGATTCTGCAAATGCGCGAAAGGAAATTTGGACATTGGGAATGCGAAATCCGTGGCGTTTTTGTTTTGACCACGTTACTAATTTTTGGTATTGCGCCGATGTGGGACAAAATGCGTGGGAAGAAATTGATATTCTTCAGAAAGGAAAAAATTACGGATGGCGCTGTTACGAAGGGAATCATACATACAATACAACAAATTGCGGCAACAGTTCGTTGTACACAATGCCGATAAAAGAATATCCGCACGCCGATGGACAATCTATTACCGGTGGTTTTGTGTATCGTGGAACTTCGGTTACGGAACTTATCGGCGCATACATTTATGCGGATTATGTGAACGGAAAAATTTGGTTTTTACGATACAATGGTTCTGTCATTACCGAAGAAGGATTGTTGTTGGATTCTCCGTATAATATTTCTTCCTTCGGCGAAGATGAAAACAGGGAGTTATATCTTTGCGCATTTAATGGAAGAATTTACAAATTTCAATCGCCAACGAATATACGAGATGAAGGAGCGAATGTATTTTTGAACAACGCATTTTCGCTGTCGCAGAACTATCCCAATCCTTTTAATCCGCGAACCGTGATTCGATATTCCTTATTCGTGAAGAGTGTTGTTACGCTGAAAATTTACAACATACTTGGTCAAGAAGTTGCTACGTTGATACACAGCAGAATTATGGATGAAGGGGAACACGAAATAGAATTGGACGCAACGACGTTGACAAGCGGGATATACTTTTATCAACTTACGGTGGGTACGAATTCGACGAGTAAAAAATTTGTGGTGTTGAAGTAGTACATACGTTTGGTTACGAGATGTAGGATTGAAATCCAACACGATCCGATATTTTCGATTTTTTGGCATAGAGTTTGCTTTAAACAACTGTTCAGCGATGTATAAATACTCGCGGATTCTTTTTTCTATATTTTTGAAAATTTTTTTCGCTATGAATTCAACGATACTATCGAAACATCTTTTTCTGTATGTTATAGCGTTTGCATTTTCAACGTCTGTATTTTCTCAGAGCATCAACGGAAGGTTTTCCACTTCGTTCTATGCATGGGAAAAATTTGACACGGTGAACGTTTCACAAACAATTCTCCGCGCATATCAAACGGCGCAATTGGATGTTGCGCAGAACGATATTTCGCTTCATTCATATTTTATCGGCGCAGGAAGTTCTGCAAAGAATTTCGGCGACGACGGAAGTGTGCGCATCAATAATCTGTTTCTGAAATACAAAAATATTGCCAATGTTGCGGACATCAAACTCGGTCGGATTCCGTATTTTGCAGGAGTCGGAAACGGCATTGTTGATGGTGCAATGATGAAAGCAAACGTCAGTGAATATTATTCGTTTGCGCTGTACGGTGGTGCAAACGTTCCTTCTTCTCTTTCTTCAAAAACGTTCAGCGATTTGGATAAAAATTTTGTCATCGGCGGTCAAATTGTTTCAACACTCATCGAAGATATGCGCGTGAGCGTAAGTTACGTGAACAAAAATGTTCAGAGAAAGAATTATACTTCGCAACAAACCGATTCTCTGTACAATCTCGTTAATATTCTTGCGGAACCTTCATTTCGTTATCAGCAAGCGGCAAGTTTTGATATGTCGCATGCAAGCGGTGCATATTCGGAATATCTGCGATATGATTACGATATGAATATGAAACGCACGTTACGATTTCAATATGGAATGCGCTACGATGCGACAGAGCAACTTTCCGTTACTGCAGAATTCAATTTCAGAAAGCCGCGCATTCCGTACAATTCATTCTTTGCAATGTTTCCCGTCAATACGGTAAGAGAATACGAAGGCGGCGTTGAATACAAACTAACACCCAACCGACGTTTGTACGGGAAATTTGCCTTCGTGAAATTTACTGACGAGAACAGCAACCGCATTTCCGTTGGATATGTTTGCAATTATGTGAACGCATCGTTTTCCAGCAACGGAGGATATGCGGGAACAAAAAATTCTTTTTCACTACAAGGAACATATTCGATGCTTGAACGAACATTTATTCCATCGCTCGGAATTTCGTACGCGGCATATACACTGGAAGAAAATGGAACGCAAAAAAAAATGTTCGCCGGAATATTCGGCGCGGTGATTCGTCCTTTCCCGTCTCTTTCTTTTGATGCGCAAGTGCAAATACTGAATAATCCCGTTGTGAACAGCGATATTCGATTTCTTTTCAAAATCAATTATTGGTTTTATGAACATCTCAATTTTTTTTCTGCACAGGAATAATAATATGATACAACGATATTTGTACTTTGCTGTTTTACTTGTTGTTACGTTTGTTATTTCCGTTGCAATGAAAGAACCGGCATCGGGTTTAAATAATGATGACAATTCACAGTATATAAAATTTTCGCATCAGAAACATTTCAGCGAACAAAATATTGCGTGCGCCGATTGCCACACCATTGCGAAAGAAAGCAAACGTTCTTCCGATAAGTTAATGGCGAATCACGAGAGTTGCACTACTTGTCACGAAGAACAGATTTCCAATGATTGCGCATTTTGTCATACCAATCCCGAAGAGATTGTTCCGATGCAACCGAAGGAACGTGAAATAATTTTTTCCCACGAACTTCATTTTACAAAAAACAGTATTGTGTGCGAAACGTGTCACGAAGGTTTTGAAACAGTGATGTATGCCTCGGGTTCGAATATGCCAGCAATGACATTATGTATGAATTGCCACGAGAAGAAAAACGTTTCAAGAAATTGCGAATCGTGTCATACGGATTTTGTGAGTTTGTTTCCGGAAAATCACCGCATCGCAGATTTCAAAAAAGAGCATAAAAAATATTCTCGAGTCGGCGAAGGTGATGCGCTGTGCGCAACGTGTCACGCGGAAAACTTTTGCGAAGACTGTCACGCAGGAACGGAATTGAAATCGTTCGGAACAAAACGCGATTTGATGACGGAACCTTCATCGAAAACCTCTGTGAACGATTCTCCCAAACAATTACGATTGCAAAATGTTCACGAGTTGAATTATCGTTTTTCGCATGGAATTGACGCGCGTTCACGATTTCTTGATTGTTCTTCGTGTCACGACCAAAAAACATTCTGCAACGAATGCCACGACGCGGGGGGTAACGTTACGCTGCAAAAAATTAAACCGGAGTCGCATTTTTCTGCAGGGTTTGCCACGCTTCCGGGCACAGATGGCGGAAGACATAAAGAACTTGCGCGCCGCGATATTGAAAGTTGTATGAGTTGCCATGATGTTGACGGCAAAGAACCACTTTGTGCAATGTGTCATCAATAAGGAGTTAAAAAAATGATTGCAAAGAAATTTTCACGTTACAGAAAAGAGATTGTAAGAAGTGCTGGAATTGTTTTGGCAGTTCTTTTTTCGGGATGCACCAAATTGAAAGACGATTTGCCATCTCAGGTGCAAAGCGGTTCGCAAATTCATTTACCAAGTTGGAACGATACAACGAAAGCGGATTTTCACGGAAAATTTTTGAAGTCGAAACATTGGAAACTTTCGAGTTGCGAACAATGTCACGCAAAAAATTTTGAAGGTGGAAAGAGTAACGTATCGTGTTACAAATGTCATACATTTCCACATTCGGAAATGTGGGATACAACATTTGTCGGATTTCGTACGAGTGAAAAATTTCATGGAACATATTTACGAGAAAATAATTGGCAACTGGAAAAATGTCAATCGTGTCATGGCGTTTCATATATGGGAGGAAGTCGCGCCAATGTGAGTTGTTCAAATGTTGGATGCCACGAAGATTTTATGGGAATGCAAAAAACACCCGAAGCGTGCAACACGTGTCATGGTGATTTCCGCGCAATGGAAACTGATATAATTTCCTTTGCGCCTCCGCGGGCAATCAACGGAGATACTTCTACAACAGTTGCTGGAGTTGGCGCGCATCGTCGTCATCTCCTTGCAGATTCGGTTGCGACGGCGATTCGTTGTTCGGAATGTCATTCAGTTCCTGATGCAGTTTCCAGTCAATATCATCTTGACGGCGATAATATTGCCGAGGTGAAGTTTCTTGATACGCTTTCAGGAATAGTAACTGCAAACGGATTACATATTCCGAATCCGACGTATGATTCCGCGACTAATAAATGTAGCAATGTTTATTGTCACGGCGATTTTGTTGCGCGGAAAGCAACTTCTACATTTCAATTCGGTTATACTGATACGGTAATGTTGGGTAATATTTTTTCTCCGAAATGGACGGATGGAAATTCTCAAGCCGCGTGTGGAACATGTCATAATTTACCGCCCGTTGGACATATTCCATCTACGATACAAAACTGCGGAAGTTGTCATACCGGAATTGTTGATAATACAGGGAGAATTATTGACAAAGTTAAACACATCAACGGAAAGAAAAATATTTTGGGACAAGAACTGAATTTCTAAACTCTTGAAACAGAAATTTTCCAAAAGCAAAGGAAGAAAATACGTTTGCTTTTTTTCATTACTGAAATCAAACGCTTTTTTCTATTGCACGAATGAGAATATAAATTCGTAATAATACTTTATCTGTTGAACGCATCTTATATTTCTTGATTATTCAGTGAAGAATTATGAAATTTTACGGTACTTTTTTTGTTTTTTTTCTTGATGCACACTTTGAACTTGGCATAAAATTTGTTTTGACAATTGAATATCTGATTATTTAAATTATAAACTTCTATACAAATGCGACGTACTTCAATTATTCTTTTCATTGTTTTTCTAACAATAACGATTCCATCGTGTAAGAAAGATGATAATAACATAACGCCTCCAATAGATTACGGAAACATTGATACGATTAAATACACAAAACATGTGCAGGCGTTGTTCAATGATAAATGCGCTACGTCGGGATGTCATTCTTCGGCGACGAAAAGCGCGGGATTATCACTTGCATCGTGGAGTGGAGTTGTTCACGGTTCTTCGATTGGCGAAGTAGTAATTCCGTTTCGAGCGGATAAAAGTTTGCTTACGTATTTATTCGATGGAACTTCATTGAGAAAAAATCATCGAGCAGTAGAAAAGAAATTAACAACAGCAGAAATAAATTTTCTAAAACGTTGGATAAACGAAGGCGCAAGCAACGACGCGAACGAAATACCGTTCACTAATTCTACAAACAAACTGTACGTTCCCAATCAAGGCGAAGATAACGTAGCGGTGATTGATTTGGATAGTATGCGCGTTATTCGTTATGTAAATGTTGGTGAATTGCCGACAAATGAAGGTCCGCATTTTGTAACTGCACGAAGCGATTTTTGGTATGTTTCACTTATAGGAGCCAAACAAGTGTGGAAATTTGATACGCACAATGATACGCTTGTTGTCGGAAAAGCAAATGTTCCCGGTTCTCCCGCATTGCTTACGCTTACACCCGACGGAAGCAAATTATATGTTTCGCAATTTATGACTTCGGCTATCAATAAAGTGTATGTTATCAATACGAGTACTATGACTGTCGTAGATACGTTAACCGTTGGGAAAATGCCGCATGGAATACGCATCAATCATTCGGGAACAAGGTTGTATTGCGCCAATATGATGTCGGATAATGTAACCGTTGTTGACGTTGCAACGAATGAAGTGTTGGAACATATTCCGCTTGCGTGGGATGCAAATCCGGTTCAGCCGAATTATTTACCGATTGAAATTGCTATTTCTCCCGATGATAATTTTTTTGCTGTTTCCTGTTCGAAAGACACCAAGAATGAAGTGCGAATTTTCAACACTTCTGCACACGCGCTTGTGGATTCGTTTCACGTTGGTGTTCAGCCGTGGCATTTACAATATTTGCGCGATGGAAGTTCTATAGTTGTTACCAATAGAGTTGGAAATTCCGTTTCACAAATTCATATTGCCGCGCGCCATGTGAATACCATACTATCCGCATCCAATTTCGATTATCCGCATGGTTGCGTCATTTCGCCGAATGGAGGATATACGATTGTTTCCAATGAAAATGCGTATCATCGTTATCTTCCGCGTTATTTGTCGGAGTATGTCGGCAACGTATGTATTATAGATAATGCGCTGGCGCAAGTTGTCAAAGTTATTGAAGTCGGGAAAATTCCTACGGGAATTTCGGTGATTGAATAAACAATTCTGTTTCGCAGATTTTAAAAAAAATTCAACTATTTGTTTTTATGAAACGTACTATCTTCATCATTTCTGTTGTTATTCTTGCAATTTTTTCCAGTTGTAGAAAAGACGATAACACACAACAACCGCCGCCGTCCGAATATAAACTCACAGATTTTGAATCCTCGCAATCGTGTTCGACGTGTCATCCACAATACTACGAAGAATGGAAAGGTTCGATGCATCGCTATGCAACGAACGACCCGATTTGGATGCTTGCGGCAAATTCACTTCAACAAAGCACGAACGGTAAATTGAAAGACTGGTGTTTTCAATGTCATTCACCGATAGCATTTCTTACAAAAACATCGCCAAAAATGATTGATATTTCAAAATTACCGGAAATCGTTCGCGAAGGAGTGAACTGCGATGTATGTCATACATTGTTACCGCCTCATAAAACCACTGACCAAAATATCTTTTACAACATCAAACCTGGGAAAACAAAATATTCTACGCTCAAAAATCCTGTTCCTGCCGGCGCGCACGAAAACGGTTACGACGCATCCCAAGACCGTTCAGAATCGTGTCGTCAATGTCACGATTTGATAGTGAATGGTATCCCGTTGGAAATGACATTTACCGAATGGCAAAATAGTCAATGGGCAATGTCGGCGGAATTTGATTGTCAAGATTGTCATATGAAAACCTATACAGGTCGCGCAGCAACCGGAGGACCTATTCGTGAAAATTTACATCGTCACGATTTCATCGGCGTAGATGTTGCAATCACCGATTTTCCGAATAAGCCGCAACAACGTGCCGCTATTGATTCGCTTTTAAAAAATGCTGCGACGCTTACTGCAAATATTCCTTCTTCTGCCAATCTCAATGATTCCATAAACATCGGAGTTACTATTATCAATGACAAAACGGGACATAATTTGCCGACGTCGGTTTTTTTCAACAGACAAATGTGGATAGAAGTAACAGTTTCCAAAGGAAGCGACACGGTATATCGTTCCGGTCATTTCGATGCAAACGGCGATTTGATGGATAACAACAGTGCAATTGCTCCAAATGCAGATAAAGATTTGGTCATTTTCAACGGTTCGCTGTATAAAGATGGACACCCGTCGAATGCATTCGAACTTGATTCTGTTGTGAATAAAACCATTCCTCCGTTTGCTTGGCATACGGCAAATTACAAGTTCAAAGTTCTCTCTTCCGGAATATGGAATGTAAAAACACGCTTGCTCTTTCGTCCGTTTGGACCGTATTTATTTCGGAGTTTAGGCGCAAGTCAATATGTGTCCGAACTTCCTGTGTTCGAGATGAACTCGTACGAAACGAATATCAACGTTCAATAACCATACTGTTGCAGAGTATAAGGGTTTCAATTTTGAATTGAAGATGCGACACGATTTCTTTTTTTCTTTCAAAATGGGAAAAAAGAAAATGGCATAAATATTGTAATAAGATAATTTGAATAATAATTCGAGGTTTTTATGTCAACAATATTTAGTAAATCTTGTGAATATGCACTGCAATCAATGCTGTATATTGCACGCAAAGCAAAAAATCAGCCGATTTTACTCCGCGATATTTCCACTGAACTCAACATTCCTTATCATTTTCTCAGTAAAGTATTGCAAAATCTTGTGCGCGACGGTTTAGTCGTTTCGCATAGAGGAATCAACGGCGGATTTTTCTTAGGGCGCTCTGCGGAAGAAATAACGCTGTTCGATATTATTTGCGCTATTGAAGGAAAAACATTTTTCGATAATTGCATTCTCGGTTTTCCCAAATGCAGCGACGAGTATCCATGTCCTGCTCATTTTCAATGGAAGGATGCAAAGTCCATTCTTCTCGAGGTCTTTCAGAGAAAAACCGTTGCAGAATTATCCATAGCACTTGACCCGAAACTGGAACTTGTTCACAAACTTTCAGGTATGAAGTAGGGGAATTTTCTATTTCGCAATTATAAATAATAGTAAAAAGCAAGTCGGATACTTCTCATTTCTGATACAAGTATCCGATTTTTGCTTTCAATTGTGAAACCATAAATAAGATGCGTGATTTATTCACATCAAATAAGGAACTCATTTTCTTTTTTTACATATTTATCATTGGCACATTTTTTGTTTTATGAAATGCACGATGCTACGAAATAATAAAACCCGAAAGAATGGAACAACCTATTACACAAATAGATATTGATTTTCTAAAGAAGTACGACAAAGCAGGGCCGCGCTATACAAGTTATCCTCCTGCTCCTATCTTTACTGTGGAATACAACGAGAAACTTTTTGAAATTGACATTATAAAAAATAATGATGAAAATTACGCCCCGTTGTCACTGTATATTCATATTCCTTTTTGCGATACGTTATGTTATTTTTGCGGTTGCACAACAGTAATAACAAACAATCGCCAACAGATAACACGCTATATATCAGCATTGAAAAAAGAAATAGAAAACATCGTTCCATATCTCAACAAGCGACGGCGCGTAGTACAACTCCACTTCGGCGGAGGAACTCCATCGTACCTTGAACCGAAAGAAATCGAAGATGTGTTTTCATTCATCGGTGAAAAATTCCGCTTTGCGCCGAACGCGGAAATTAGTGTAGAAATTGACCCGCGAGGATTATCGTACGAACATTTACAGGCGTTTCGCAACGGAGGAGTAAATCGCATCAGTTTAGGAGTGCAGGATTTTGACGAAAACGTACAACGCACCGTCAACAGAATACAACCAGAAGAAATAACAACGCAAACGATTGCATGGGCGCATCAACTTGGAATAGACAGCATCAACATAGATTTGATATACGGATTACCGTTGCAAACAGAGGAACAATTTTTAAGCACATTGAAAAAAATAATTCGCCACGCGCCGAATAGAATTGCCGTGTTCAATTTTGCGTATGTTCCTTGGATGAAACCACATCAAAAACTCATTCACGCAGAAGATTTACCTTCGGCGGAAACAAAACTTGCGTTGCTGAAAACTACGATAGAACAACTAACGGGCGCTGGATACGAATATGTTGGAATGGATCATTTTGCAAAACCCGAAGATGAACTTGCGCGCGCGCGAAACGAACGAACACTTCACAGAAATTTTCAGGGATATTCGACTAACGCGTATGCTGATTTGTATGCATTTGGAATGTCTTCCATTTCTCATTTTGGAACTACGTATGCGCAAAATTGTAAGACATTGCAAGAATACTTCGATGCAATAGAACGGGGAAAATTTCCTATCAGTGTCGGTTACCGAATGACGCGCGACGACATTGTTCGTAAGTACGCTATTATGCGATTAATGTGCGATTTAGTTCTGGATAAACAAGAAATGGAAGAACGATTTGGAATTTCGTTCAACGAATATTTTGCAGAATCGCTTGAAATGCTGGAAGAATTTACGGAATCTGAACTTGTGAAAATCAACGAAGAAGAAATTCGCATAATCGGAATGGGACGTTTTATTCTCCGTAATATTGCAATGGTTTTTGATGCATACTTAAAAAAAGAAACAGAGGGAAAGAAACTCTATTCGCGAACTATTTAAAATGATGAACCAATGTTGAAGAATTCACAAAAAGCAAAATATGTTGTTTTAAAAAAATACAAGCATAACGTATTTTGTCAACAAGATGTTCACTTGGTACACTTTTTGAAGATGCCATTATCATTGAAGATGTATGAACACGGCATTTTCAGAGATACAACGAAGCGGAAATTATTATAGCAGTGTGATGAGTTTTCATAGCGATCCGATTGAAACATTAGTCAAAGAACACGATGACGCTTTGAAGCAACTGAATATTTTAAACAATGCGGCAATGTCCATTAAAGTGAACGGTTTTTCTGCCGAAGCGTTTGAAAAAATTGCCAAAACGATACGGTACATCGGAACTGAAATGCGCAAACACGACGAGAAGGAAGAACGATTTCTTCTTCCATTGTTGGAAAAACATGTAAGCGGACCTTCCTCAGCGATGCGCAACGAACACAGGGAGTTATGGGCGGCATTTTCGCAATTGTTGCAATTAGTTCACAATGCCGAAGAAGGAAAAATTACCGGTCGTTCCATTTCCGATTTAGTGCGTTCATCAATTTTTATCGTCGAACTCTCTACTACGCATATCGCAAAAGAGAATAATGTTCTTTTTCCAATGGTGAAGCAAGTTCTTTCCCAAGAAGAATATGAACAACTGAAACGAGATTTTGCAACAATAGAACAATAGAATGCTTTGTTAAGAGTAATGAACGGCATGAGTCAATACGCGGAGGCGCTCCGTGTAACAGTTTGCGTGCAATGTGTTTTTCGAAAGTCGAAACTTACGATGTGAAAGAGAAATCGAATGTCCGATGTTTTGCTACTTACCGGAAATGGTAAAAATTGTCAACGTTATGGAATGTGATGCATTAAGTGAGTATCTTGATGTATTGCGTCCGATTATCTGTGAAAATTGTAATGAAAGTACCGAAGGTTTTTGTTTTAAGCGCAGTGAAGATGAATGTCCTTTCGAAATGTATTTCTCGTTATTGAAGTTGTTACATTCATAAATTTTCCGTAAATCTTATCGAGTTTTTTTTAAGTTAAGGGAATATATTTTTATTACCGAACCAATTGAAAATCACTTACATCAAATTTCATAGATAATCATACGCCGATGAGCAACATTCCAAAACAATACAAAAAATTTTCTAAAGATTTTCCTGAGGTAATCCACGCATACGAAGCATTAGGAAAAGCAGTTCATTCTGCAGGTCCGTTAAATGAGAAAACACGTGCGCTTATCAAACTCGCTATTTCCGTTGGCGGGAAATTGGAAGGCGCAGTTCACTCGCATACGCGCAAAGCGCTCAATGCCGGCGCATCTCCCGATGAAATTCGACACGTTGCTTTGCTTGCGCTTCCTACCATTGGTTTACCTTCGATGATGGCGGCAATGAGTTGGGTAAACGATATTCTCGACGAACGAAAAAAATAATGCCGCTGGTAGATTTATTCGGAAGAAATCACGAGTATTTACGCGTCTCTGTTACTGACCGTTGCAATCTTCATTGCCGATATTGTGTTCCTTCCGAAGGAATAAAAGTTCAGCGACGCGAAGAAATTCTTTCCTTTGAAGAAATAGAATTGCTTGCGCGCATTTTTGTTACATTGGGAATAAAAAAAATACGGATTACCGGAGGCGAACCGTTATTGCGCGATGGCTTAGAAACATTATGCGCTTCTCTCTCTTCCATTGTCGGACTTCGTTCGCTTGCACTTACAACGAACGGCGTTTTGCTTACAGAAAAAAGTTCTGCACTGAAACACAGCGGAATTCAACAACTCAATATTTCACTTGATACACTTCAGCAACGGCGGTTTGAACACGTTACGAAACGAGCATCGTTCAACGAAGTTCTGCGAGGTATTGAATCAGCAATTCTTGCCGGATTTGAAGAAGTAAAAATCAATACTGTCGTAATGCGCAATTTCAACGATGATGAATTACTGGATTTTGTAGCGTTTGCGAAATCGCTTTCGCTCAATGTTCGCTTTATCGAATTTATGCCTTTTTTAGGAAATGGTTGGAACCACGGAAGATTTGTTTCATTTCTCGAAATGAAACAAATCATTGAAACACAATTTACCTTAGTTCCAAAATGGAACGAACAAATTCTTCCAGGACCGGCAAAAGAATTTTCGGTGGATAATAGCAATGCGACGATTGGATTTATTACAACCATGAGCGACCATTTTTGCAGCGATTGTAATCGCTTGCGAATTTCTGCAATGGGAATCATTCGAAACTGTTTATTTGCCCAAAGCGGTATTGATGTAAAAACTCCATTGCGCAATGGTGCGACAATGAATGAACTGGAAATGCTGATTCGTTCTTCCGTGCTTTCTAAATGGGAAAAACATCCCGAAGAACATGAACTCGTGCAACTTCAGCAACAATCTATGATAGGAATTGGCGGATAATATTTTTTCGATGCAACAGCGAACAGACATAACAGGGATTATACTTGCCGGCGGAAAAAGTTTGCGAATGGGTAGTGACAAAGCGCTTCTTTCCTTAGGAAATAGAACGTTATTGCAATGTGTTGCAGATGCGATGAAACAGGTTTTTCACAATGTGATAATTATTTCTGACAATGGTGAGTGTTATACGGAATTACAATTGCCCGTATTTCCCGATGTGTATAAATGTTGCGGACCGTTAGGGGGAATTCATTCGGCGTTTGCTCATTCGTCGTCGGAAAATATTTTTGTTGTATCGTGCGATTTGCCATACATTACTCCCGAAGTAATTCAATACATCACGAATATTCATTCAAACGGTGATGTCATCATTGTATCACAAGGAAGAATTATTCAACCACTTTGCGGATTATATCAACGAACTTGTGTTGCTACGCTCGAACAATGTCTTTTCAAGAGCGAATTTTCTGTGCTGAGATTCTTGCGAAAACTCAATACGTATGTGCTTTCGCTTAATACTCTATTCCCTTCTGTAGCAGAACATACGCTAATGAATATCAACACTCCGATAGAATACCGCAGGAGTGTAAATTATTGGTATGGGAATTAATAAAAATTTTTTTTTCATCAATTCGCGAGTATTTTTCTCTCGCTTCTCTTTTACATTTTCAACAACAAGAATTAAATAATATGTTTCAATTAAGCCGCAGCGGTGAATATGCAATTCAAACAATGATAAATTTAGTATCGCAGAAAGATGAATTATCAACAATCGCTCAAATCGTCCAGGAAGAAAGAATTCCGGAGTCATTTGTTCGGAAAATCATTCAGCAATTGATTCGCGGAAAACTTCTGAAATCGAAACGTGGAATTCGTGGAGGAATTGCATTGGCAAAACCCCCCTCTTCAATAACCGTATACGATATTATTGAAATTACTGAAGGTCCTATCTATTTTAACAAATGCATCATCGGACCACGCGAATGTTCCATAACGTCTTGGTGTTCCGTGCATCCTGTTTGGCAAGAAGCGCAAAATAAATTTGTAGAAGTTCTGCAAAAAAAAACGATTGAAGATTTATCAAACGAGCGAAAGGTATTGTTTCGGGATTTTACAACGAAAGTAAATATGAATAAGGAAAAAAGCGACGCGCTTCAAGAATAACCTTCAAGGTTTTTTTGATTTTAAAGGCGGTGTTTCACATGAGTTGATGGCTTTCTTACAAGACCGTAAACGGTCTTGCTGGACGAAAAAAGAATCATCAATGATTCTTTGGTTTTATTCCGATTTATCGGATTTTTTTGTTTCAGCATAACCATGAAATGCAATCTGAAAGATTTTTTCCTCGACAAGAAACAACGCGAAAGCATCCTGGACATCATTCGAAAAGAAAAGAAAATAGAAAATACAAAACTGGAACTGATACGATGCGACGGGAACAATATTCACGTTATCGAAAACGAAGTCGGCATATCAATGAGCAAGGAGAATTAATTCAAACGCACGGATTCATTATTGACGTAACTGGGAAAAAGACACTGGAAAAACAATTCCGACAAGCGCAAAAATTAGAGAGCGTTGGAACGATAGCGGGAGGAATTGCGTACGATTTGAATAATATACTTACCATTATTTTTAGGACATTCATCATTACTGAAACGAACAAAAGGAAATCCCGAAAAAATTTATCAAAAGGATGGAGAAGGAGCCGTTTCGATTTATTGCAAAAATGCTCATACCATTTTGCTTGTGTTGAGCGATTTAGGATTACCAAAACTTGGAGGATGGGAAGCATTCTTGAAAATGAGAGATTTCAATCCGAAAATTAAAACAATTTTTGCAAGCGGTTACATCGCGCCCATAAGAAATCTGAGTATTTCAAATCAGGCGTAAATGATTTTGTTCAAAAGTCATATTCATCAAACGAAATTTTGAAAAAAATTTGTGAAGCCATAGAAATTCCCGAAAGTAAAAAATTTTTTTGAAAACAAAATTTTGTATTTTGAGAGAAATTTTATCACTAATTGAAATTCTATGAGTCTTCTCTTTAGCCGCCAATGTGAATATGCATTACAAGCCATTCTTTTTCTTGCTACAAAACCGCCAAAAGAAATGGTACCAGCAAAAGAATTAGCAGAAAAATTGAATATCCCGTATCATTTTTTGGCAAAAATATTTCAAGATTTATCCAGAAAAGGAATATTGGTTTCCTTAAAAGGACCAACCGGTGGGTTCACTCTTGGAAAAGCCGCCAAAGAAATTACGCTTTTTCATATTATTGAGGCAATTGATGGAGCAAATTTCATGGAAAATTGCGTTTTAGGATTTTCTCAATGTGGGGGAGAGAATCCTTGTGCTGTGCATAATAAGTGGGGAGATTTGCGCGATGAAATACATAGGATGCTCACATCAAAAAATATTATGCAGTTGTCGAAAGAAATGAAGAAACCTGTATTTCAAGAATAAAGTGGGAGTTTCTTAGTAATAGGATAAAATACTCTTCAATGGTATAGTTTTTGCATATAGTTACTCGTGAAGAATTTCATCATACAAAATGTGATGGATTCAACTCAAATTTCTCAAAGCAAACAGATATTTATTTTCACGAATAACAAATATGCGTCAAAGCGATAATGTAGGGGAAAATAATGATGCATTTTCAAAAATATTTCCAACGATATTTACAAAAGAAAATGTATCTCGAAATGTTGCCCAAACTGTAATTTCATCGAATCAAAAACGAGGCGTGCGGAAAATTCCCCGAGAACTTCTCCGCAAGAAAATTCAATTATCACAAGAGCAGCATTTTGCAAAACGATGTTTTGTAAAACTTAGTCAAGATTCTCAATTCCTTCGTTCAACAATTCAATTTGCATTTGCGCTTTTATGCGTGTGGATAGGAATTGAATTTTATTTCTTTATGCAATGGGGGATGTCAAACGGAATGGAAGGTTCGTCATATCGCCCTCCAGGAGTTGAAGGATTTCTTCCCATCAGCGCATTGATGAGTTTGAAATATTGGTTTGCCACTGGTAGCATCAACGAAATACACCCCGCATCCATTTTTATTCTCCTTGCAATTCTCGCAGTAAGTTTATTCCTGAAAAAAGCATTTTGCAGTTGGCTTTGTCCCGTTGGAACATTGAGCGAATCGCTGTGGAGAATCGGTGAGACAATATTCGGGAGAAATGCGCGAGTAACCCGATGGCTCGATTATCCATTGCGTTCTCTAAAGTATGTATTATTGTTGTTTTTCGTGTATTCGATTTGGCAAATGGATGTTCAAAGTTTAGCCGATTTTATTTATAGTCCATATAACAAAATGGCGGACGTGAAAATGTATTTGTTCTTTGCCAACATTACATCGTTTGCATTATGGACAATTGTGGTGCTGATGTTTTTTTCGTTGTTCATAAAAAATTTTTGGTGCCGCTATTTATGCCCGTACGGCGCATTGTTAGGAATGTTGAGTTGGTTAAGTCCCGTAAAAATTTTCCGCAGCAAATCTTCGTGTATTGATTGTGAGTTATGCACAAAAGTTTGTCCCGCATCAATAAACGTTCACAAAGGAAATACGGTGTGGAGCGACGAATGTACAAGTTGTCTCGAATGTGTTGAAGTGTGTCCCGTAAAAAATACGTTGGAAGTGAAAACACATTTTACGAACAACCGTGTTTCGAACGTTCTTTTCGGCGTACTTGTGGTTGGAATATTTGCAGCAATGACATTCGCCGCAATGCTCGCGAACCAATGGCAAAACAAGATTTCCCAGGAAGAATATTTACAGCGATTTCCCAATATCGAATCGTCATTGTATCAACACAATAGAGGAGAAGCGCCGAAAGAAATCAACAAGTAACAACAGCGAAAATGACAGAAACGAAAACCATTGAAGATTTTTATGCGCAACTTGCTTCCGATTACAATACATTCACAGAACCAAAAAAACGATGGTCGCGCGAGATAGACATTTTTCGTTCACTCGTCCAACGCTATAATATTACATCAGCCATTGATGCAGGATGCGGAACGGGATTTCATTCGTTGGTACTTTCGCAACTTGGAGTGAATGTTATCGCCGCAGATGTTTCTCAAGAAATGCTGCGCATTGCAGAAAACCACGCGAAGCAATACAAAGTCTCGATAACGTTTATCAAATCTTCATTTCAACAACTTTCGCAAACAATATCCACTCGTGTTGATGCAGTATGTTGCTTAGGAAATTCCTTCCCCCATTGTCTAACGGAAAAAGAACAACAACATGCGTTGCAGAATTTTATTTCTCTCTTAAAACCGAATGGCGTACTCATCCTTCACTTATTGAATTATGACCGCATTCTTGCAAAAAATGAGCGCGTGCAAAACGTGAAAAAATTGAACGGAAAAATATTTGTGCGTTTCTACGACTTTCTTTCTTCCACTGTACGATTCAATGTTTTAATACTAAAAAAAAACGCAGGCAAAATAATTTCTTCGCTTTCTTCTGTTGAATTATATCCTATCAAAAAAAAAGAAATTCATTCCTTGCTTTCCGATAGTTCAACTTCCTCCGGCGAAAAATTTTCCGAAATACAATTCTACGGCGGACTTTCACTTGAAAATTATTCCGAATCCGCATCGAAGGATTTAGTTGTTATTGCCCAAAAACAGCGCGCCATCGAAAACGTTTTATAACGCAATTCTTCGGTACTGAAAATACGCCGCACACGCGCCTTCACTGGAAACCATCGGCGCACCAAGCGGATGTTCCGGCGTGCATAATGTTCCGAATACTGAACATTCCTTCGGTTTTTTAATACCTTGCAAAACTAATCCTGCGATGCAATGTTCACTTTCTTGCACAACAATATTTTCGAGTTCAAATATTTTTTCTGCGTCGAACATTTCATATTCTTTTTTCAATCCTAATCCACTGGAAGGAATTTCACCAATGCCGCGCCACTTGCGATGAACAATTTCAAAAACTTCGCGAACTAATTCCTGCGCCGGAATATTTCCTGTTCTTCTCACAGAACGCGCATATTGATTTTCCACTTCCGCGCGGCGTTCTTCCAATTGCTTAATGCACAAATAAATTCCTTGAAGAATATCAAGCGGTTCAAATCCCGTTACAACAATTGGAACGTGATATTTTTTTGCAAGTGGAATATATTCTTCAAATCCCATCACCGTGCATACGTGTCCCGCCGCAAGAAATCCCTGAACCGTATTCTGCGACGATGATAAAATTGCTTCCATCGCAGGAGGAACGAGCACGTGCGAAACCAGCATTGAAAAGTTAGCAACATTCTTCTTTTTCGCGTCAAACACTGCCATCGCATTTGCGGGAGCGGTTGTTTCAAACCCTACAGCAAAAAAAACTATGTACTGTGCAGGATTTTCCATTGCAATTTTTACAGCATCCATTGGCGAATACACAATGCGTACATCACCGCCATTCGCTTTCACGGAAAATAAATCCATTTTTTTTCCGGGAACACGCAGCATATCGCCGAAGGAACAAAAGATGACATCGTTTCGCGATGCGATGGTGATTGCTTTTTCTATCAATTCAACGGGAGTAACGCATACGGGACAACCGGGACCATGAACGAGAGAAATTTTTTTCGGAAGCAATTCATCAATACCGAATTTCACAATCGCGTGTGTTTGACCACCGCAAATTTCCATCAGCGACCATGCGCGCGTTGTTATGTCAAAAATTTTTTGAGAAAATTGTTTCGCGCATTTTGCGTCGCGGTATTCGTCAATGTATTTCATATATCTCGTTCATTCAGTTCTTTCAACTCATCTATTTCTTTCAAATATTCGAACACGCGGTTTGCTTCGTCTTTATCTACTTTGCTGATAGCAAATCCTACGTGAACAATCACAAAATCATCAACCGTTGCATCAGGAACATACGAAAGATTTACTTCTTTTATTATTCCGCTGAAATTTACTTTTCCTGTTCGTTGCAACGGTTCGTCGTTCGTGATGCTTTCAATTTTTCCTGGAATTGCGAGACACATTTTCGATTTCAGATTTCAGATTATTGATTATTCATTGCATAATACATTTGACCGAGCGAAATTCCTCCGTCGTTTGTCGGAATTTTTTGATGCCAATATGGTTCGAAATGTTCTTCTTGCAAACGATGGATTGCTCGTTCCAATAAAATTGTATTTTGAAAACATCCGCCGCTTAAAACGATTCTCTGTTCGTCGAATCGTTTTGCAAGTTCAACAATTATCTCTACGAGTGTGTTATGAAATTTTGAAGCAATCATTCCAACGGGAATATTCCTATTCACATCGTCAAGAACAGAAAGAATGATTTGCGACCAATCAATAATGATGTGTGATTTGGTATTTGCTGTGAGCGTTTCAACGTTATAGTATTCAACGCAATGCAATGCACAATCAGCAAGACATTCTAATTCCATTGCGGCTTGTCCTTCAAAATTTGCGCGTTGTCGAATTCCAAGTATTGATGCAACCGCATCGAATAATCTCCCAACGCTTGTTGTTATCGGCGAGTGTATTTTTCGCAAAAGCATATTCTTCAAAAGTTCTTTCTCTATTTCTGTGAACGATGCGACGGAAGAAATTTCCTTCATTGAAAAAACTTTTTCACCGAACAATTCTGCCAATACTCCGATTGCTGTTCTTCGCGGTTCTTTTATCGCTTGCTCTCCTCCAGGAAGGCGAAATTGTTTGAATGTTGCAACTCGTGCAAAACTCTTTTCATTGGCGCATAAAAATTCTCCTCCCCAAATTGTTTCATCAGTTCCGAAACCAGTTCCGTCCCACGCTACGCCGAGAACATTTCCGCGCAAATGATGTTCTGCCATACACGAAAGAATATGCGCGTAATGATGCTGAATTTTTACTATGTTCGAGTTTTTTTTCACCACAAATTTCGTTGAAAAATAATCGGGATGCAAATCACAAATATACGTTGTCGGCGATGTTTCGTACAATCTTTGAAAACTTTCAATGACGTTCGCAAATGCTTTTGTTGCCTGCAACGTTTCTAAATCGCCGATGTGTTGACTGATGAAAATGTTATGCTTCTTTGAAATTGCTACGGTATTTTTCAAATGCGCACCAACAGAAAGAAAAGAATCCTCGCATTGGGTTTCGATGAATATTGGAAGCGGAGCAAATCCGCGCGAACGTCGAATGAGCATTTCTTTTCCCGCAACAACGCGCACAACGGAATCGTCAACATAGCGAATGATGGGGCGATTATGTACAAGAAAAACATCGGCAATATTGTTCAAGCGCAACAGCGCTTCATGTTCATCAATGCAAATCGGTTCATCGGAAATATTTCCGCTTGTTGCAACAACGGGAAATTCTATCTCCCTCATCAAAAGATGATGAAGCGGCGTGTAAGGAAGCATAACACCGAGATACGGATTGTTCGGAGCAACTGCTTTTGAAATTGTTGATTGCAGTTTGTTGAACGCTACACGCTTCAACAAAACAATCGGTGATTGATGCGACGTAAGAATTTTTTCTTCATATTCAGAAACGACACATTCATTTTTTATTTCTTCGAGCGTAGGAAACATCAGCGCCAATGGTTTTTCTTCACGATGTTTTCGTTTTCGTAAACGCTGAACTGCATCGTCATTTCTTGCGTCAACAATGAGATGAAATCCTCCGAGTCCTTTCAGTGCAACTATTTTTCCATTTCGGATTTCTTCTGCAGTTTGAACAATCGCATCGTGGTGAGAAGCGACGAGTGTTCCGTTTTCATTCCATACTTCCGTATGCGGTCCACAACGTGCGCACGCATTGGGTTGCGCATGAAATCTTCTGTCGAGAGGATTATGGTATTCGTTTGCACATTCTCCGCACATCGTAAAAAGTTTCATCGTTGTATTGCTTCTGTCGTACGGAAGCGATTCCATAATAGTAAATCGAGGACCGCAATTTGTGCAATTCGTAAAAGGATACAAAAATCTTCTGTTCGTTTCATCGAACATTTCTTTCAGACAATCGTTGCACGTTGCAATATCGGGAAGCATTAGCGCAGTTTTTTCGTTATCTGTTTCGCTTGAAAGAATTTGAAAATCTGTGAAATTGTTCGGCGCTACAATTGTTGATGAAATATGTTGAATTATTGAAAGCGGTGGTTTTTCTTCGACAAGTCGCTTCAAGAATAATTCCAACGTTCCACGTGCTTGTTCTGCTTCGATAAGAACACCTTGCGAAGAATTTTTTACCCATCCTTTGATGTGCATTTCGTTTGCAAGTCGAAAAACGAACGGACGAAAGCCCACTCCTTGCACTGCGCCGTTGATTTCAATATGAATTCGTTGCTTCATTTCTTAACAATCTTTGAACGAAGCCATTCGCACCATTGGGAAATTCCCTTGTTGTTCATGCACGAAATTTCAAACACCAACAGTCTCGGATTGATGCGCAACGCATTGTTTTTCAGCAATGTAATATCGAATTGCAAATGCGGAAGCAAATCCGTTTTGTTGATGAGCAAAACCGCTGCGGTACGAAATATTGCAGGATATTTCAAAGGTTTGTCTTCGCCTTCGGTTACACTGACGACGACGACTTTGAACGTTTCTCCTAAATCGTACGCCGCAGGACAAACAAGATTTCCGACATGTTCGATGATAAGCAATTCTGTCGTTTCAAAAGAAATATTTTTCAGCGCATCCTGAATCAATTTCGCATCAAGATGGCACGCGCCGTTGGTGACGATTTGCACAACGGGAATATGGTGTTTTGCAATTCGTTGCGCATCGAAATCGGTTTGTACATCTCCTTCTATTACACTCACGGAAATACTTCCTTTCCAATATTCCAATGACTTTTCAAGAATACTTGTTTTTCCCGAACCCGGAGAACTGATGATGTTGATGACAAAAATGTTGTTTGCCTCAAACAACTTGCGGTTTTGTTGTGCAAGTTCATCATTTTTTTCAAGAATTTTTCGTTCAATGGTAATAACACTCATACGTTTTTTTTCGTTTGTTCAAACATTTCGATTTCTACAATGTTCATTTCCGTCCCCGAGAGAATTTCACAATTCGTGCTTGCGCAGAAAGAGCAAACATTCATCCCGAATTCATTGGAAGATTTTTTTTTACACACATTGCAATACACTTCAAACGGAATTTTTTGAATGACGAGGTTCGCGTTGTTCAATGGTGTATTATTCACGATGACGGAAAAAGAAAACGCTAATGATTCTGCGGCAACTCCCGAACATTCGCCAACAACAGTTTTCACATTCGTAACATTATGCAAATCGTTTTCGTGAACGTGTTGATGTATGATTTCTACGATATTCTGTGCAAGCGAAAGTTCGTGCATACGTTGTAATGAACAAGAGTTTCTCTCAAAATTTGCGCTCAATAAAAAAATCTTTTAGCAAAGTAAAAAACGTTTCAATGGTCTCTGTAAAAAATTATACGGCAAATTGTTCTTTCCATCGTTGTAACACTCGCTCTGCACGTTCAACAAATTGCTGGAGCGCGTTTACAACAGCATCGCTTAATCCTTCGCCAAAGTTATACGGGTTTTCGACTTTCATCGCAAGCGCGCAAAAATGTTTTGGAAAAGAAAGTTCGAGAACATCCATCATACGCAATGCTTCGGGAATACCAAGATGATGCGGAGAGAGCGAAAATATATTTTGAAAATCTTCTTTTGATAGTTCCTGTTGGATATTTTCCGGTAAAAATACTATCGAGAATAAGAACAGCATCGTATGCGCTGAGTATTTCAACCAAATCAAATCCTCCGCCGCTAAATTCCACAACTTCCGCTCCCGTCAATTGTTACACTGTTTCCATTACCATCATTACCTTCACCCGCACTTTTCGCCCAAATATAATCAGTGGTTTGTGCAAAGATACTATTAGAATAAAATACTATCGCGCATAAAAGCGCGAGTGTATTCATAAATAAGTTTTGATTCAATATTTTTGTAGTGTACATAATATTAGCATTTCGATAATGATGTTAATAAAATAGATTGTTATTTGAAAATTACTCAAGTAAAAACTACTTCAAATAAATTTGTCCGTATGTAAAAAAACTCGAAAAGTTTTTCTGTGACACCCTAAAAAAAACTGTGTTAAGTAAAAGTTATTTGTGTATAAATTCAAAATACAAATATCAAAAAGGGAAAGAAAAAGCGTGGTGGGAAATTTGATGAGGTTAGTAATTACAACTATAAGTATCTCTTTCTATGTATCAGAATGAAGATATATTGACTGATGTTATGCAGAGTTGTTAAAATTCTAAAATCTAAACACGAAATTCTCAACAAATCACAATTTCAAAATTTTGAAATTATTTTTGGGAATTTGTTTCATAGTAAGAAATTTTGGAATAGTATTTCCATAGTTGTACTCTAAAGAGGTTTGTTTAACATCAGTTATTCAGATGAATTATTTTTCTTTCCATTTTCGGACTTTTTTATAATCAATCGCTCGTTTTTCGTTGAATGCAGAAATTCCTTCTTTAATTTCCGCCGCAGAAGTATGAACCGTTAGCCAATCGCGCAGATGTCCAACAGTAAGCGACCACGAAAAATTTTTCCAGAAATTCAGTTGCTCTTTTGCGTACCGCGAACATTCGGGAAGTTTGTTGAATAACGTTTTCGCCATTTCCTTCGTTGCGGCATCAAGTTTTTTTCGAGGAACAATTTGATTCACAAGTCCCCAATCGAACGCTTGTTTTGCCGGAATTTCTTCTCCGAGCAAAATCATTTGACGCGCACGTCGTTCTCCGATAATAAGCGGAAGCCATTGTGTTGCGCCTGCCGCAGGAACACTTCCTCGCGACGTTCCTACGTGCTTGAAAAAAATATCATTTGCGGCAATTGCTATATCGCAAGACATTTGCAATTCGTTTCCGCCGCCGACTACAATTCCGTTCAAGCGCGCAATTGTTGGCTTTCCGATGTTGCGCAATCGTTCAAACGTTTCGAGAAACACTCCCATCCATTTGTAAAAATCATCGGATGCATCGAGAAAATCTTCGTTCCATTCTTTCATATCGGCTCCGGTGCAAAATGCTTTTGTTCCTGCGCCTGTGAGAATTGCAACGGCAATATTATTATCCCACGCAACATCTTCAAATGCTTCGGAAAGTTCGCGGAGCATTTGCAGATTGATGGCATTGTACACTTCTGGACGATTGAGTGTTATCGTAGCAAGCCAATCATTTTTTTCATAGAGGATAGTTTTAAAATGAAATGCGGTGAATGATTTTCCGGAATATTTTTTTCCCATAATTGCATTGTGATAATTTGTTCTTTAAAAAAATGGAGTTCATGTTTTAAAATGATAAACTCCACAAAAAAATAAACGTTGCGTCAGAATTTATTTTTCTTCCACTTCTCCGTAGAACAGCGTAACCAAATCTGAGGCAAAACTCATCAAATCTTTTGCTGTGGCGCGTCCTTCGGGAGATGCGTTAGAAGCGTTCATTGCGTCTATCGAATCGAAATACATTTCGGCGTGAAGATAATATTTGCTATCACCAATCGGCGCACCGCTAATGCGCGTGATTTCGAGTTTCCGAAGTCCAGGCATTTTCAGCACTAAGGGTGTGTGGATGGAATCGTAATGTTCGTCGAATTCTTTTACGTTTTGTGGCTTTCGATAGAGCGCAATAAATTTTACCATAATTTCTTTGAAAATTTGAACGTGAATATACTCCACTTTATGAAGACATAAAAATTTTGTATTCAATTTATTAATTCTTTTCTTTTGGAAAGAAAATATCAAGGAATTTTTATATGAGTACCTTTTACCGACAATTATTTTTCGTACAATTGATTTTCATTGTATGTGTTTCACTCCCCTTTGCTCAACCGAAAGCAAAAGCGCCTGTGCCGCAATTCAACGTGAACGCAAGCGATTTTGCGTTTCGTATAGCAGGAACAAATTATGCTTCGTGGACGGAATACAAAAAAACGAAACGTCACAAAGAATATTTTCAGTTTTTAGACAGCGTCGCTGCACGATTTACCGTTCGCGTTCCGTTAAAAGATTATTCGTACGACGAGAGAAAAAAACTTTCAACAATACGCACGGAGCCGGCGGAATTTCTTTTTGAAGCAGAAGAAGAAATAAAACTGCGGCTCATCGTGGAACAGTTCACGATTAAAAGCGATTCCTTGCTGATGAATTTAGTCGTGAAAAAAGACGTTCTGACATATCTCAACGTTAGCGGAATATTTGTCAGCGCCGCAATCAGCGAAGTGCAAGCAACACCGCGCGAAAAACGAAAAGTTGTTCGTCTTACGCTGAACGAAGTAAAAGTTGAACAATCGCAGAACACCACGGAAGATTTTTACGTGTGGAAAACGCAATCGCGATTGTTCAACCGCATCGGCGATATTATCGAGCAAAAACGCTGGAGCGATGGATTTGATTTAGCCGGAATGGGTTTTCGGTCGGTTACGGAACGATGATGCTTTTCATATTGTTCTTCTTCCGTCAATAACATAGTTCACTGATGGATTATTCGCACATACATACAATTTTTCTTCAACGGATTATTGATGTTCGCAAGAAAGAAAACCAAACTGTTTTTTTGTTCGGTTTGTTCCTCTTGTTAATTACGTCTGTATGTTCGATCGCGGTCGTATCGCTGCTCGAAGAATTATTTCATTTCGGAACAATCATTCGCGGTATCTTCTTTTTTTCTGCGCTTGTCATTATTCTTGCCATAGCGATAAAATTTTTCTTTCCGCCACTGCTTCGAATGCTAAACATTGCAGAAAATAAAAATGAAGAACTGCTTGCAGAACAAATCGGAAGTTTTTTCCCGCAAATAAGAGACAAACTTTACAATGCGCTGCAATTAATTCAAGAGCGGAAACAAATTTCTGCTCTCTATTCTCCCTTGCTCATTGATGCATCCCTGAACGATTTGTATCAAGAAGTGCAATCGGTCAATTTTCTTCGGTGTATTGATACAACCAAACTGAAAAAAATCCGCAAACAATTTTATCTCTCGCTTGCGCTTGTTTGCGTACTTTTTCTTTCATCGCCAACAAGTTTTCTTTCCGCATTTACACGCATCCTACATTTTCAACAAACGTACGATGCGCCGCCCCAATTTGTCATACGCATTGAACCTGGAAATAAAGAAATCGTGCGCGGCGAAAGTATTCCGATAACTGTTTCCATCGAACAACGGGAAATTTCTTTTACCAGTTTCGAAAGAAAAACACTTACCTTGTTCAAACGTCTGCAAGGACAGGTGAATTATGAATCACAAATTCTCAGAGCAAATGCCAACGGAATGTTCACTTCCGAATTTTCCGTCGTAAAATCGCCGACGTTTTACTTTGCAGAATTTCACGATGTGCGAAGCGATGAGTATGTAATTACAGTTGTAGATAAGCCGCTGATTCGTTCGTTTCGGATAAACGTAACACCGCCGCGTTATACGAAACTTCCAAAGAAAGAACTGGAAGAAAATGTTGGCGATGTTGCAGAATACAAAGGAACGAACATCTCGTTTGAACTAACATCGAGCAAAGAATTACAACACGCAACTCTCCTCTTTTCAGATTCGAGTACGGTTCCTTTGAAAATCAATAGGAAAAAAGCGGAAGTATCATTTCTTTTGTTTGCAACACAAAATTATCATTTCCGCATTGAAGATGTGGACAAACTTTTCAATGATAACCCGATTGAATATCGTCTTACGGTGATTCCCGATGAAATTCCAACGGCAGCAATCATTGTTCCTGGGAAAAATATAGACGCAGATGAATCAATGCAACTCGAAATGCTTTTTCGGTTGAGCGATGATTTCGGTTTTACGAAATTACACCTTGCGCAAAAACTTGTTCATTCGAAATATTCTGCGTCGGAGGAAAATTTTCACTTCATTCCAATTCCATTCTCTTCTTCTGTAAAGCAACGGGAATTTCCATATCGTTGGAATTTTACCGGACGCAACCTTGCGCCGGAAGATGTGCTTATGTATTATATCGAAGTATTCGACAACGATAATGTTTCGGGACCGAAATCGGGAAAGAGCCAAACGTATTTATTGCGTTTGCCTTCGCTCGATGAAGTATTTGCAGAAGCGGAACAGCAACAGAATGAAACACTCGAATCGCTTTCGAGCGCATCGCAACAAGCGCAGCAGTTACGAAAAGAACTGGAGAAACTTCAGCAGGAATTGAAAAAACGTCCCGATAAAGTGGATTGGTTGCAAAAGAAAAAAGCGGAAGAGTTGGCGAAAAAATATGACGAAGTCAAACAAAAAGTCGCAACCGCCGCGCAACAGATGAAGCAAGCGGAACAGCATCAATTACTCTCGCCACAAACGATGCAAAAGTATGATGAGTTGCAAAAAATGATGAAAGAACTCGATTCGCCGGAATTTCGTGAGTTACTGAAAAAATTGCAACAGCAGCATCAGCCGCTTTCTCCAGAGCAAATGAAAGAAGCGATGAAAAATTTTTCGATGAACGAAGAACAATTTCGGAAAGCACTAGAACGAATGTTGGAATTGCTGAAGCGAATGGCGATGGAGCAAAAATTGGACGAACTCATCAAACGTACAGAAGAGGCAATCAAACAACAAAAAAAATTACAAGAGGAAACGCAAAACAGTTCGAAAGAAAAATTGAATGAACTTTCGAAACAGCAAAGCGATTTGGAAAAACAAACGGATAAGTTGGAGCAGGAAGCAAAAGAACTTGCAGAAAAAATGGAAGAACTCGCCGACGAAATGCCTGCGGATAAAATGGAACAGGCGAATGAACATTTCGAAAAAAATAATCCGCAACAACAGATGAAGAATGCGCAGCAGCAAATGAAAAGCGGACAACAACAGCAAGCGCAACAAAGTCAGCAGCAAGCGCGGCAATCGTTGGAACAATTTCTTTCCGAATTGCAACAGGCGCAAAAAGAAATGCGCTCCAAACAACAGCAACAAATCGTTCGAGAAATGCAAAAGCAGTTGGAAAATGTTCTGGCAGTTTCCAAAAATCAGGAACAATTGAAAAATGAAACACAGCAATTGGAATATAACTCTCCGCGTTTTCGGGAAAATGCGCAGAAACAATATGCGATGAATAATGATGTTCAGAATATTGCCAATGCTCTTTCGGAACTTGGGAAAAAATCGTTTTCCATTTCACCGGAAATGGGAAAAACACTTGGCGATGCTATGAAACAAATGGAATCGGCAATGAATGGAATGGAAGCGAGAAATGCGCAATCGTCTACGCAGCAACAAAACGCCGCAATGGGTTCACTTAATCGCGCCGCGGCGATGATGCAAAAATCGTTACAAGGAATGCAAGGAAGCGGAGGCGGTGGAATGGGAATGCAGGGAATGATGCAAGCGATGGGACAAATGGCTTCTCAACAACAGGGAATCAACGAAGGAACGCAAGGAGCGTTGGGACAAGGAAACGGAATGTCAATGGAACAAGCTGCGGCAATGTCGAAACTTGCACAGCAACAATCCGGGTTGCAAAAATCGTTGCAGGAACTTGCGGGAGAATCGAAACGCTCCGATGAAATGAGCAGACTTCTTGGCGATTTGGATTATATTGCAAAAGAAATGCAGGAAGTAGTGCGCGATATGGAGCAAGGAACTGTTAATCCCGAAACACTTCGCAAGCAGGAGAGAATTTTATCGAGACTTTTGGATTCGCAGCGTTCGTTGCGAGAAAAAGATTACGAAAAACGAAGACGCGCGGAACAAAGTAATGTTACTGCACGACCTTCGCCGATAGAACTTGATATGCAGTCGCTGGAAGGAAAAAATAAATTGCAGCAGGATTTATTGAAAGCGTTGAATGAAAAGTATACGAAAGACTTTGAATCGTTAATCCGAAAATATTTTGAGGAGTTGCAGAAACAAGAAAGCAAACCTCAGTGAAATCAAAAAATTCAACGGTAATTTCATTGTTTATGGAAAAAATATTTTATATAATTCTATAAGTTTTTATTCAATTATATTATTTCAACAAGATATTCTTCATTTTTACTTTTTTCTTCTTTTTCGAAAGGAATCTTTTTTATGATGCCGATGATACAGCGTTCTCTTCTTATAGATCTTCACTATTCAAAAATTCTCTCAAGACTGATTGTTATTTTCTTCATTTTCCCGATAATTGTTTTAGCACAATCAACTTCGTGGAAAGGAAACGGAACAACTGCTTGGAATACAGCAAGCAACTGGACCAATGGCGTTCCCAATAGCGGTGTTGATGCTATCATTGGAGATGCAAATATGGTGGGAACAACGCAACCAACGATAAATACCACTTCCGCTTCGTGCAACAATCTAACTATTGGAAACGAAACAGTGCCTTCCACTCTTACAACCGGAAACAACAATTTTTCGGTTTCAGGTAATGTAACGATAGGCGCAAACGGTACACTTGTTCACAGTGCGACAAGCGGAACCCGAATATTATCCGTGAGTGGGAACTGGATTCAAACGGGAGCATATACAGCCGCTAATGCAGTTGCTACTGTTTCATTTGAATTACCAGCAACGATGAGCGGTTCCGGTCCATTTAAAACAGTTGTAACGAATGATTCCATTGCGTTGCTATCCAATATTACAGTTAATACATCGCTGACAATGAATGGAACATTCGAACCAAATTCGTTTGCTGTTTTGGGAAGTGGTTCGCTGAATTTATACGGAACGTTATACATCAATGCTTCCACGTTCGCAGGAAATATTTCTTTGAGCGGAACGAAAACTCTGGAACCGTTGAGTATTGTTCACTATAACGCTTCAACAGCAAATCAAACCATTGATAATTCGTTGAGTTATGCAGTATTAAATCTTGCAGGTGGAATGACAAAAACAGCAGGAGGAAATCTTACCGTTACAGAAGATTTGTATCTCCTTGAAGGAACTCTTAATTTATCAACGTTCACCGCAAATGGCGGAGGAGGAATATTGGACATTGCAGAAAATACTTCTCTGAACATCGGCGGAACAAATTCGTTTCCTTCAGGATATGGAAATATTACCATAGATGTTGCAAGTACTGTTGAATACAACGGAACGAATCAAACAGTTGCTGCACAAACGTACGGAAATCTCACTTTGAGCAACGCCGGCGCGACGGTTACAAAAACTCTTCCTTCATCTTCAACTACTATTGAAGGAAACTTGATTCTAAACAATGGTTCTGGAACTTCACTAACGGCAAACGCAAATAATGCTCTGAATATTTCCGGAAACGTTACAATTGGAAACGGTTGCACTCTGAACGGAAGTAATTATTCTCACAATGTTTATGGTAATTGGACTAACAGCGGCACATATAATTCATCAGCAAATGGTGCAGTAACTTTCAACGGCTCCAATACAACATTGAGCGGGAACGGAACAAATAATTTTTACGATGTGAATTTTTCCGGAAACGGAATTTCCACTTCTTCTTCTACAAATATTTCCGTCTCAGGAAATTTCACTTCCAATCCAGGCGCATCTTTCACCCATATAAGCGGAGGAGTCGGAACAGTTTCATTAACCGGAACTTCAAAAAGTATCAGTGGTTCATTGATTAAATTCAATCATTTATCGCTTTCAAGTTCGTATACCACCTCCAGTTCGTTTTCTATCGCAGGAAATTTAACAGTGAACGGTTCATTTTCTGCTACAAGCGGCGCAGTTACATTTTCCGGAACATCCATTCTTTCAGGAACAGGAACAATCAATTTCTATGATGTAACGGTAAGCGGAACACTTACATTAGCTGCGAATACAACGCTTGGGATTGCGGCGACGCTTTCAACTTCTTCGGAAAATTTTAACGCAACTTCCAATACTCCCAACACGGTAAAATTCAACGGAACAGGAGCGCAAAACATTCCCGCGCTTACAGTTTACAATTTACAATTTGAAGGCGGTGGAACAAAAACCGTAACAGGAAATCTTTCTCTTCACAATGATTTTACAATTGGAAATTCCGTGAGTTTCGACGTGGCTTCCTACGCACATTCCATTGCAGGAAGTATTTCCAATTCGGGAACAATGTTAGAAAATACGTCCACGATGACAATGACAGGTGCAGGAAAAACAATTTCCGGAAGCGGAGTAACTTCGTTTCATTCGTTCATTATCAGTGTTACGGGAAATATTACTGCAACGCAAAATTTTAGTATTACAGGTAATTTGACGAATAACGGAACATTTTCCAATTCTGCAAATACCGTTACTTTCAGCGGTTCTGAAAATGCAAATATCAACGGAACAACTTCGCCGACTTCGTTTAATGCGATAGCAATTTCAAAAATCGGCGGCGCTTCCGTTGCACTGGGAATGAACATTTCCGATTTAAGTTCACTCAATATTTCCAGCGGAATTTTAAAACTTTCATCGTTTTCTGTTTCACAAGCAGGCGGTGGCGGAATACTCACAATCGGAAGCGGAGCAACGTTAACGATTGGCGGTTCCAATTCCTTTCCAACATTTAATGCGTACAGTATTTCAACTTCCAGCACTGTTGAATATAATGGAAACGGTACGCAAACAATTTCGGCAAAAAATTACGGAAATCTAACCAGTAGCAATTCCGGAAATCGTATTCTTGCTTCCAGCGGAATAATCGGTATTGCAAAAGCGTTTGACCCCGGTTTCAATTCGTTCACTATTACCGGAAGCACGATAGAATTTAACGGCTCAGGTACTCAAACAATTCCAGCGTTCAATTATAATAATCTCACAAGCACAGGAATCGGGGAACGCGTGTTTGCTTCCGGCGGAACAATCGGAATTGCAGGTACCTTTACAAAAGGAACAAATTCGTACTCGACAACAAATAGTACAATAGATTTTAATGGAAGTACACAAGTAATTCCTTCTCTTACGTATAACAATCTTGCAACAAGCGGAAGCGGCACAAAAACTCTTAGTGGAAATGTAACAGTGAACGGAACGCTTTCTCTTACTTCCGGAAGTTTCGCTGATGGAGGATTTACGGTAACCGCAAACGGCAATGTTGAAAATGACGATGCGCATACCGGTTCAGGAAAAATTTTGCTTTCGGGAGGAACTGCAGAACATGAAATTTCCGGCAATGGCCCGTTCACTAATCTCCACGTCAATGATACCAATGGAGTTCTTGCGGCTTCCGATATTACAGTGAATGGAACGCTTACTCTCTCAAACGGGAATATTACTACAAATACGAATAAAGTTATTATCAATTCGACCGGTTCTGTTTCGCACACAAGTGGGCACGTCATCGGGAATTTAGAAAAAGCAATTTCAGCAGGAAACTCTTCAAAGACGTTTGAAATTGGAAAGGGTAGCAATTACTTGCCCGTTTCTCTTTCGTTCAATAATGTTTCAACTTCCGGAAAACTTACTGTTAGCACAACCAACGGCGACCATCCGAATATTGCAACTTCTAATGTTCGTTCCGATAAAAGCGTGAATCGTTTCTGGAGTTTGGCAAACAACGGAATTGCACTCACTTCGTACGATGCCGTTTTCAATTTTCTTTCTACGGATGTTGATGCAAGCGCAAACACGAATAGTTTTATTGTTCAAAGTTACGACGGAAGTTCGTGGAATACGCATACTGTTGGAACAAAAACAGGAATGTCAACGCAAATACTTAGCTCAACGTCGTTCAGCGATTTTCAAATCGGCGAACAAGTGGATAATCCAGTTCCATCAACAACAAGTATTTCTCCAACAACAAAAAATGTCGGTGATGCGGAATTTACACTTACGGTAAGTGGAACAAATTTCATCAATGTTTCCGTCGTACGATTGAACGGTTCTGATAGAGCAACAACATTTATCAACAATTCGCAACTTGAAGCAACAATTCCCGCAAGCGACTTGTTGAATCCAGGAAATTACAGCATCACGGTTTTTAACCCGGCGCCTGCAGGTGGAACTTCCAATGCGCAAACGCTAACGATTATAGGCGGTTCAATCAGTGGTGTGAAATTTAACGATACAAACGGAAACGGCGCAAAAGATAACGGAGAAGCGCTTCTTGCAAATTGGGTAATCAATCTTTCGGGAAAGTCAACTGCTTCCGATACAACCGATGGAAGCGGCGCATTTTCTTTCAGCAATCTTTCTGCGGGTTCGTACACTATTAGTGAAGAGTCGCAAAACGGATGGATGCAAACGCTTCCGCTTTTCGGTGGGAATTACAACATCAATGTTGGCGCTTCTACAATCGTTTTTTCCGACTATAATTTCGGAAATTTTCAATTTGGTAGTATGAGCGGAACCAAATTCAATGATACAGACGGCGATGGAATGAAAGAAGTCGGAGAAGTTGGTTTAGAAAACTGGAAAATAAAAATCTCAGGTCCAATGAATGATTCTGTATTTACAGATGCGAACGGAAATTATACGTTTTCAAATTTAATTGCCGGAACATATACTGTGAGTGAAATTGTACAAAGCGGATGGGTGCAAACTTTTCCTTCATTACCGGGGACTCATTCTGTTCTTATCAACAGCGGAACAAATTACACAGGAAAAAATTTTGGAAACTTTCAACTTGGCTCGATTGCCGGCGTGAAATTCAATGACACCGATGGTGATGGAATAAAAGATGTTGGCGAACCTTTGCTTGAAAACTGGCGCATTCGTCTTTCGGGAGCAAAAACAGATTCGATGCTTACGAATGCTTTGGGACAATATTCCTTCACGAGTTTAGGTCCCGGAAATTATACAGTCAGTGAAGCAGTGCAAAACGGTTGGTCGCAAACATCTTCACCAACGTCGTTTTCCATTACGATGTTGAGCGGCGATGTGAACATTGATAAGGATTTTGGCAATTTTCAACTCGGAACAATTTCAGGAAATGTTTTCAACGATATTGATGGCGATGGCGTTCGGGAATTTGGTGAAAGCGGTTTGCAATCGTGGAAAATAAAAATCACTGGTCCTCGCATTGATTCTGTAACAACAGATGCGAACGGAAATTATTTGTTCACAAGTTTATCTGCCGGAAATTATTCTTTATCCGAAGTTGTGCAAAGCGGTTATGTGCAAACAACATCACCGACAACGCTTTCCGTTACAATTACAAGTGGAACTATTTCAACCAACAGCGATTTTGGGAATTTTCATCTTGGTTCCGTAAGTGGAATAAAATTCAACGACGCAAATGGAAACGGCGCAAAAGATGGCGGCGAAGTTGGATTGCAGAATTTCAGAATAAAAATTTCCGGCGCAATCAATGATTCTGTTCTTACGGATGCCAATGGAAATTATTCATTCACAAATTTAAACGTCGGAACGTACACGCTCAGCGAAGTGCAGCAAAACGGATATATTCAAACGATGCCGCCAAATCCCGGTACGTATTCAGTGAATATTCAAAGTGGAACAAATGCAGTGAATAAAGATTTCGGAAACTTTATGCAAGGAGAAATCAGTGGTTTGAAATTCAATGACGTGAATGGAAACGGCGCTCAAGATGTTGGTGAAAACGGACTTCAAAACTGGAAAATAAAAATTTCCGGTCCTCAAAATGATTCCGTTCTTACTGATGCAAATGGAAATTATTCGTTTGTGAATTTATCTGCGGGAACATACACCGTGAGCGAAGTATTGCAAAGCGGATGGATGCAAACGTTTCCAACATCTCCTTCAACGTATTCAGTAAATATAAACAGCGGAACCAATGCAGCGAATAAAAACTTCGGCAATTTTCAATACGGAAGTGTGAGCGGTGTTGTGTTCACCGATACTGATGGTGACGGAACCAACGATGCGGGCGAAAACGGTCTCGAAGGATGGCGCGTTCGTTTGTCAGGAACACGCACGGATTCGACGTTGACAAACGCAAACGGAAATTATTCGTTTGGAAATCTCACTGCGGGAAATTATACGGTGAGCGTTGTAGTACAAAACGGATATGTGCAAACTGTTCCCGTTTCTCCGTCAACATTTTCCATTTCCGTACAAAGTGGAAGCAGTTTTTCGAATAAAGATTTCGGAGAATTTCAACTTGCAACTATCAGCGGAATGAAATTTAATGACCTCAACGGCAACGGTACAAAAGACGGAAACGAAACAGGAATTTCTAATTGGAAGATTCGACTTTCGGGAGCAACATCTGATTCAACATTTACTAACGCCGGAGGAGATTATTCGTTTGGAAATTTAACTGCGGGAAATTACACTGTGAGCGAAGCATCGCAAAACGGATGGATGCAAACTGCGCCTTCACCACTGGGAACTTATTCGCTATCTATTTCCAGTGGAAATAATTTGAGTGGAAATAATTTTGGGAACTTTCAACTCGGAACCATTGCCGGTTTGAAATATAATGACGTTACCGGAAACGGTGTTCGCGATGCGGGAGATTCCAATCTTTCCGGATGGACGGTGTATTTATTCAGTCCCGATACATTGACGCTTATAGATTCCGCCGTAACTGCCGACGACGGATATGTATTCACCGATTTGCCGAAAGGAACATATTTCGTTCGGGAAAAATTACAAAGTGGATGGATTCGAACAAGCGCAAATCCTTCTGCAATTTCGATGACGAGTGGTTTCAATTCGGGAAGTGTGAACTTCGGAAATTTTCAACTTGGAAGCATTAGCGGAACAAAATTTAACGACCTTGATGCTGATGGAACGAAAGATAACGGAGAGCCGGGAGTTGCAAACTGGAAAATTAAAATTTCCGGTATTGTTACCGATTCTGTTCTTTCCAATGCGAATGGAAACTATACATTTGCAAACCTAACATACGGAAATTATACCATCAGTGAAGAATTGCAAGGTGGATGGTTTCAAACATATCCGCCGACACCGGGAACATATTCACTTCTTGTTGAAAGCGGAAGCAATTTAACTGGAAAAGATTTTGGAAATGTAACGCTTGGCTCAATTAGCGGAACGTTATTTAACGACACTGATGGCGATGGAACAAAAGATGGAAACGAAGTCGGTTTGCAGGATTGGAAAATCAAACTTACCGGCGCTAAAACCGATTCCGTGATAACGGATGCCAACGGATACTATATTTTTACGAACATTACTTCCGGCGGTTATATTGTAACGGAAGAATTACAAAACGGATGGACACAAACGCTACCTGCAAATGCTGGAAATTATACATTGAATCTTGCAAGTGGCGAAAATGCAACGGGAAAAGATTTCGGAAATTTTCAAAACGGTACAATTTCCGGAATGAAATTCCTCGACATCAATGGCAACGGAACGAAAGACGAAAACGATGGTGGGTTGTCGGGATGGAAAATTAAAATCAGCGGAGCCAAAGCAGATTCGACAACTACGGATGCAAATGGAAACTATGCGTTCACGAATTTACTTGCAGGAAATTATACCGTGAGCGAAGTTCAACAAGCAGGATGGGCGCAAACATTACCTGCAAATAACGGTTCGTATCTTGCTTCAATTTCAAGCGGAACATCAGTGAATAATTTAATCTTTGGCAACTTTCCCGGATTAGCAAAATACCGAACGTTTAAAGCGACAACGGATATTTCTTCAAAACCGAATAAGATGAAATACAAGGGAGGATTGCTTACGGTAAAACCGAATATTGCAACAGCAGTGGAAAATGTTTTCAAGAAAATCGGAAAAGCAGGAACAACATTTCTTGGTGTTCCACAAGTTTTGAAAGATTCGGCGAAAAAATACGGATGGATATTTTTCAAAAAAGCAGGTGAATTAGCAAAACTCTATACAAGCGCGCACAACGCAACAACCTATCCGATTGACTATCTTCGTATTCCCGGAAAATCGAATAAGAAACTTGTAAAAGCAATCAAACCTTCGCGAGTAATTTACGACAATCCCGCGTGGGAACAAGGCGTGCTTTTCCGTTTGAATATTATTGCTAGTGACACGGGGATTACCGTTGATACAAACGCTCCCGGTCGCCGTTTCGGAAGTTTGATTTTGGATACGTCGCATACGCTATTCGGAAAACAATTGCAAGGAATGGCGCTTCGGGATATTGCCAACTATTTTGATACGTTAATGACGTACTGGGATAGATTGAATATCAAATCCACTACGGAATACACGCAAATCAATAATTGTATTTCAGCAATAATCAAACCGTTAAACGAACGATTTGCAACAACATTCGATAGTACAAATTATATTGTTGATTCTCTCGGTATTGTTGTTAGCAAAAATCCCTATGCTGTGCGAATGACAGGATATAAAACTGCGTCGGAAATCGGAATGGTTAAGGAATTACCGAGTAGCAAATCGAACGGAAATTTTGTTCCTACTGTTGGTTATGATGAAATACCATCGGAGTTTTCTCTCCTGCAAAATTATCCGAATCCGTTTAATCCGACAACCACGATAGCGTTCAACATTCCTGAACAAACACTTATTACGTTGAAAATCTATAATGTAGTTGGCGAAGAAATTGCAATGCTTCTTGATGAAATGGAGTTTGATGCAGGAACGCATGAAATAGAATTTGACGCTTCATATTTATCCAGCGGCGTGTATTTCTATCGCTTGTATGATGCGAACGGAACATTCGTTGCAACGAAGAAATTACTTTTGTTGAAGTAAATTTTTACAACGTTGCGTTAAAAAGGGGAGAAGCATTTTGCGCAATGATGCGGAGTTTTCAAAAAACAACGTGAACTCCGTATCATTGCGAAATCCGTCACCAATTATTTTGGCAATGTAATTCGAAACGTTGTACCTTTTCCGGCTTTGCTTTCAACGAGTTCCAGTTTTCCTTTGTGATACATTTCAATAATTCGCTTTGAAAGCGTAAGTCCCAATCCCCATCCTCGTTCTTTCGTGCTGTAACCTGGACGAAACACTTCTTTTCTGTGTTGCGCAATAATTCCTTTTCCTGTATCAGCGACATCAATGCAAAGTACTTTGTTGTTTCCTTCGAGCGAAAATGTGATGCTTCCGTTTTTTGTTTCAATGGCGTCAATAGCGTTCTTTACAAGATTTTCAAACACCCATTCAAGAAGTTCACGATTGACGCGAGCAAGAGCTTCTCCGCTGTGATGAAGTTGAAACGCAACTTGTTTTCCTGCGCCAAATCGTGTAGAAGTGTTGATACGTTTCTGAAAATATTCAACAATCGTTTGAATAATTTCGAGAATGTTTTCTTCTTTTAAATTCGGCTTCGAACCGATTTTTGAAAATCGTTCGGCAACTTTATTGAGCCGCTGAATATCATTTTCCATTTCGGAAATTGTTTCTAACGCTTTTTCCCGCTCATCCGTATCGCGTTGCAACTGCGATTTGATGATTTCCAACCATCCCATCATACTCGAAAGCGGCGTTCCGAGTTGATGCGCCGTTTCTTTTGACATTCCCACCCAAATACTGCTTTGTTCATTTCGTTTTAAATAACTGAACCCGAAATATGCAAGCAAAACAAACATCGCGCCGAGACTTATTTCGACATACGGAAGTTGTTGAAGTTGCACAATCATTTTTCGAATACTGATAATCGTGTGAGATTCGCTGTAATGAATTTCGCTCACGACCAGTGTTTCTTGATAAACAATTTTGATGGGAGGATTCTGTTCGTCCATTTTCTTCACCAGTTGACGCAAAAAAAATGTTTGGGCAGAATCCGAAAGAGCGGAATCCAATACTACATTGCGATACGATTTAATAACATTTCCCGAAGCATCAGTTTCGATAAGCGGAAAATCAATGGCGGAAATTATTTTATCAAACAGAAATTCAAAATCGGTGGGCGTTTCGCTGTTTGCAACGTGTTCAATCGTTTTGGCGTAGAGATTTGCAACTTTTTGTTCATCGCGCAGAAGTTGGTGAACGATTGTTTGCAAATTTGTTACGATATATTGCGAGTAATAGAGAATGCCAAGCACCAATATAAATGCTACGGCAAGCAAGAAGAATTTGATGTTTGTGGAGCGAAGGCCGCGCATTGTTATAGAAAATTATGACGACGGAATTATGTTAGTCAATCTCGACGACTAAAAATTTTGAACTTTTCCAAAACTCGAGTTCATCAAGGATACGAAGTACGCATTTCTTTTCTTCGGTTTTTTCAATGGTGTACGAAGCGGAAGAATGTGTTGAAAGAATTTTTACGTCGTTAACGTCATCAGCGTCAATGGAAAATTCTTTTGTTGTGTTGATGTCAATTTCCGTAAATCCCATTTTTTCGAGATTTCCTGTTAAAACGGTAGTGCTGCGAATGCCAAGAATTCCACCTTTGCTTTCAATGATTTTTTTCTTCTCCAATTCATCTTCTGTGCCGATTAAATAAAATGCGGTGTTGATGATTTTATTTTTTTCCGCTAGTAATGTTCGCAGCGAAGCAATGGTATCCTGTTGCAACTGAATGAGCGTTGTCGCACTTGCAAGTTGAACACGCAGATTATCGTTCTCTTCGCGTAAGTCTGCATTCGCAGCAAGCAACGAATCAAAACTGTTCAGCAGCGAAGAATATTTCCGTTGAATTGTTTTGATGACTTTTTCAAGACTATCGAGTTTTCGCGACGAGCGGCGAATCAAATCTGTTTGTTGGTCTAATTCGTTGGCAATAATTTGAAGTTTTTGCTGAAACGATATCCGTGTTTCGCCGTGTTCGGGTCTAAGTTGCAGCATAATATTTCTCTTTCGCAACAACGCATCGAGATTTTCATTCATATCGTTGATTTCACTCAACGCGCGCTGGTATGCGGTATCCGATGAACTTTTTTCAACAAGAACGGAATCAATTTGCGCTCTCGTAGTATCAACTGCTTCTTTGTTTTCGTTCGAACAAGCAGAAAAGAGGAAAAGTGTCATTGCAAGTATAAGTGTGTTTTTGTACATAGTGATTGTTTCTGTTCAATTATTTTTGAGGAATAAGCGGCTTAATTTTGAGAGAGTCCGCTTGTAAATTAAAGAAAATAAAATTTTTCAATGAATCGTATTCGCGTTGCAATGCAGTGTTTTGTTGTCGAAGAATACGTTCTGTTTCTAAAAAAGATACGCGCAATGATTCGATCGTTTTCTGATGTTCTTCAAGAGTTTTTGTTTGTTGCCGAGACCATTCGTCTTTTTGTTGCGCGAACGCTTCTAAAGTTCTGTATCTCGTTCCGTAGTTTATCGTATCAGTGCATAATTGTTGAATGGTATCGCGTTTCATTTGAAGATGCGTCGTGAGCATTTGTATGACGGTTTCTTTAAAATCAATCGTATCATTGCGCGTTTGAATCTCGCTTTCCAACGAATCCTCAATGGAATTTTTTCGCGTCTCCAATGTTTGCAACGATTCTTTCAAACGCTTAACTTCCCGTTGCAATTTTGTCTTATCTCCTTGCAATTGTTTAATGAGACGCTGACTTAAAGCAACTTCTTCGCGTAAATTTTTTATGAGAATCGAATCGCGCATTTGCTTTTGCGAAAAGGAATAGAGCGGCGAATGAACGTATCCTATGAACACGATGAGTAAGGAAATAAGTTTCAATTTCATTCTGCGTGAAAATTTTTTAAAGCAAAAAAGTCGTGAGAAATTTACGACTCACGACTTTCAAATAAAAGATAAAAATGAAATCTGAATTTTACTTAACAAGTTCGCCTGCTTTTTTCACTTTCAGCATTGTTGCTTCTGACGTTTTCGACACTTTGTAGTTCACGTATTCCAGCACTACTGAACTTGCAATATAAATAGACGAATATGTACCAGTGATAACGCCAATCGTAAGAGCAAACCCGAGACCGCGATTGACTTCTCCGCCGAAAAAGAAGAGTATTGTCGTAACAAGAAATATCGTTCCGGAAGTTATGATCGTTCTGCTTAACGTTTCATTCAGACTTTTATTCATTACGTCGAACAAATTCATTGTGCGATGAATTTTTTGATTTTCGCGAATACGGTCGAAAATTACAACTGTATCATTCACGGAAAGTCCAACAAGTGTAAGAAGCGCCGCAATCATATTCTGGTCAATTTCAAAGTTGGTAAATGGCGTTAATCCATCAATGATAGAAAGTAATCCGAGGACAACAAGAACGTCGTGAAATAATGCGGTAACTGCTCCAACACCATAGATAAACTTAAATCGGAAACCGATGTATAAAAGTATTGCAACAAGAGAAGCAAATATTGCATACATTGCACCACGTCGAAGTTCCGCGCCAATTTTGGGACCAATTTTTTGTTCCTCCAAAACTTGCGGAATGTCTTGCGGAAACGAAGTCGAAAGAGAAGAAATAATTTTATCTGCGACCGTTGTTCCTTCGCCTTGTTCCGGAGTGCGAATAAGAATACGAGACGCTTCGCCATATTCTTTTATTTCTGCGCGGGAAAAACCTGCGTTAGACATTACCGTTCGTATCTCGGAAACTTCAACGGTGCGGGAAAATTGTACAACGACTTCTGTTCCGCCAAGGAAATCAATTCCCCAACCGATTCCTTTAAATACAAGGGAAATCATTCCAAGAATTATAACAGAAAGCGAAATGGCGAACCACATTCGTCGCTTTCCCATAAAATCAATGTGTGTTTGTTTGAAAAGACGCATTTATAAAGAACTCCAAAATATTTTCTTATCCGAAATTGACGGTTTTTCCGTTACTCATAATGTAATTAAACATTATATGCGTAACCCAAATTGCCGTTACCATACTCACAACAATTCCTATCATCAACGTAAGTGCAAAACCTTGAATTGGTCCGGAACCAAACTGGTATAAAATAACGCCGGTAATAAACGTGGTAATGTTCGAGTCGAAAATTGCAGTGAATGCCTTCTTGTAACCGGCATCAACGGCAGCGCGTGTTGTTTTTCCCGTCGCTAATTCTTCATGAACACGTTCATTAATCAGTACATTAGCATCAACGGCAACTGCCATCGAAAGAATAATTCCCGCAATTCCCGGAAGCGTGAGCACTCCTTGAAATCCCGCAAGTATGACAATAAGAAAAATCAGATTGAGAATGATTGCTATATTGGCAACAACTCCCGAAAAATTGTAATAGACAATCATAAATAAAATTGTCAGAACAAACGCAAGTAACGACGCAAGTAATCCTTTCTGAATAGAATCTGAACCAAGCGAAGCACCAACGCTTTGTTGCTCGATAATATCTACAGGTGCAGGAAGCGCTCCTGCTTTCAACACGATTTGTAAAATGTTTGCTTCGGCAACGTCCATTCCTTCGATTTGCGACATTCCGTTAGGAATTTTTGAACGTACTACAGGCGCCGAATACACTCCTTTATCCAATACAATAGCAATCCGTTTATCGATATTTGCTCCCGTAATTCTTGCCCATTCACGCGCTCCTTCGGAATTCATTTCCATATTGACAACTGGTTGATTCAACACAAAATCTACTTTAGCGTTTTCAATTACACCGCCGGTAAGTTCCGGTTCTTTCCTCGTCATAAACAACGCATAAATTTTCTTTTCATTTTCTGCAATAATCGGTTTTGCTGCCCAATGAAATTGCACATCTGCAGGAATAATTTTTTGGATTTCTGATAATGATAGAATTTTTATGACCGAATCGCGATGTTCTTCCAACACGTATCCTTCTTGTCCTCCTTGTTGCGGTGGCTGAACGATAGCATAGAACGGATTTTCTTTTCGTAGTTGTTCGTCGCTTTTGGTTTGAGACGGAGTTATCGAAGATGATGTATCCGTTTTCGTCTCCAACGAATCTTGTTGCTTCATTGATGTATCGGAAGTTGCCGTTGTTGTTGAAGTATCTATTCCGTGAAGTTTTGCTAGAGTCCCGTTAATCGCTTCAAACGTTTTGGAAACGATCTCCGGGTCTTTGAGCAATTTAAATTCCAACAAAGCAGTTCCTTGCAAAAGCGTACGTACCTGCGATTGATTTTTTACCCCCGGAAGTTCTACAATGATGCGAGTGCTTCCTTGTTTCTGAATAGTTGGTTCCGAAACACCGTATTGGTCAACACGATTGCGAACAATTTCGATGGCGCGGTCAATTGCTGTTGTTGCTTCGGTTTGCAATTTCGAAATGATAGCGTCGTCGTTTTGTTCTTGCAAATCGCCGTAATACACTGCAAGACGAATATTTTGTTCTGAAAAATTCCTTTGTAAGATGGAAACTGCATCTTCTGTGCTTGTACGTGCTTCGTTGCGCACCTTTACAAGAGTGTGTTCAAAGTTTTGGTCTTTGTTTTTTGCAAGGTCATCAAACATTTTTATGATGTCCACTTCAAGCACAACGCGCATTCCTCCCTGTAAATCGAGACCTAATTTAACGGGAAGAATATTTCCGTAACTTGTTGCGTCATCGCTTAAACCCATCGCGCGCGAAATGGGATTCCAAAACAAATAGCCGACTCCCAAAAGAGTACAAGCAAAGATAAATAATACTTTATTTCGATACGGATTCACGAATAATCTCCAGAAATCCTAACTGATGGTAAAATGTGAAAAAATTTGAGGGACAAATATATAGGTTTGAGGGAAAAGAAAAAATATTGTGCGATGAAACCTTTGAAAAAAATGTCTTTTTGCGTACATCCGCGAATGAAAAATTTTCTACGAAAAAAGGAAGAAGCAACAAGTGCTTTTTCCTTTTCGTTGGGGATTGTTTGTGACGGCGCTATGTTTCTTTATTTGAGTACGTTCTCTATTGCCTGCGGTGCTCCAATCACGTCTACAGGAGAGAGAACAATCGTATTACACTTCTACTCAGCATTTTCAGTGCCGAAAAGAATCACAACTTCTTCGAGAATGATGACCCCAAGTCTATGAGATGATTCTCGTACACGCTTGCCCCAAATCGTTTTTTTATTTCTCATTATTCACAACGTGCGTTCCTCCCTCACCTTTCACTGCGCGCAATAATTTATCGGGAGAAGTTATGATTGCTTCTATTCCTCCGTTGGAAAGAAAATCAATCACTGCTTCAATTTTCGGTCCCATATTCCCCGGCGGAAATTGTCCATCGTTCAAGTATTGTTTTGCTTCTGCAAGAGTGAGATTGTCAAGCATAATTTGATTTGGCTCTTTGTAATTCAAACAAACTTTTTCCGCATCGGTGGAAATGATAAAATAATCCGCTTTCAATTTTCTCGCAAGAAATGCCGATGCTCTGTCTTTATCAATCACTGCTTCCACCCCGACAATGCTTCCGTTCTTTCTGATGACAGGAATTCCACCTCCGCCAACAGAAATCACAATGCAATTTTTTTCCACAAGTGAATGAATAATTTCTTCTTCAACGATTTCAATCGGTTTTGGCGATGCAACTACTCTACGATAACCACGTCCTGCATCCTCTTTCATCACCCAGCCCAATTTCCTTTTCTCTTCAACTTCTTTTTCCTCTTTGTAAAACGGACCAATCGGTTTTGAAGGAAACCAAAAACCAGGGTCATTTTCATCAACAACACATTGCGTAACGAGCGTGCAAACATTGAAATGAAGTTTTTTTTTCGCAAGAACATTGTTCATTGATTGTTGCAATAAATATCCCAACATTCCTTGTGTATCTGCACCACATACATCAAGCGGTTCCGGCGAAACATTGGAAAGTTTTTCTCCCGCTTCCACACGCAGCAATTGATTTCCCACTTGCGGACCGTTTCCGTGCGTAATCACCAACCGAAAACCGAGTTTCAACAATTCCGCAAGATATTCGCAAGTTTGTTCTACGTTTGCGCGTTGTTCTTCAATTGTTCCTTTTTGTCCGTTGCGAATAAGTGAATTGCCGCCAATTGCGACAAGGGCAAGTTTGTTCATAACGTTTAGCATTTCGCGGTTAGCATTCAGCGGTCAGCAAACTACGAACAACTGTTGGTGATTGCTAAATGCTTATTGCTGGTTCCTACTTCTAATTATATGATTTAATTTTGTTTATCAATGACGAAAGCATCTTTTTAATTTCAACGACAACAGTACATAGGTGTAAGTATGTTTCTTCGTTTAGGAATTTCAAATCTCGAAAATCTTTCATTGTAATTATTAAAATGAAGATAACACTAAAGTAAAATTATAACTGATTACTGAATGCCGAATGCTAACAACTAATCACGAAGTAATTTATACATAATCGTTTTTTGCACATGCAAACGATTTTCTGCTTCTTGAAACACGACAGAATTTTTTGAATCAATAACTTCATCCGTTACTTCATCATTGCGATGAGCGGGAAGACAGTGCATAAAAAGATAATCGCTTTTTGCATTCTTCACCAATTTCGCATTCACTTGATACGGGAGGAAAATTTTCTTGCGCTGCTCTGATTCACTTTCTTGCCCCATACTCGCCCAAACATCGGTGTAAATTGCGTCAGCATTTTTTACTGCTTCTATGACATCATTCGTAATAAGAATTTTCGCGCCTGTTTTCATGGCAACTTCTTTTGCTTGTGAAACAATTTCTTCATTGGGTTCATATCCTTTCGGAGTAGCAACGGCAAATGTGCAACCAATTCTCGCCGCAAGCAGCATCAAGGAATGTGCAACATTATTTCCATCTCCGACAAATGCGAGTTTCGTTTTCGATACATCTTTCTTGAATTCTGAAACCGTAAAATAATCCGCCATTGCTTGACACGGATGTTCTACATCGGTTAAGCCGTTGATGACGGGAATATTTGCGTGTTCTGCAAGTTGCGTGCAAACAGTATGCGCAAACGTACGAATCATTATTCCGTTCACCATTCGTTCAAGATTTTTTGCAACATCGTAAAATGACTCACGCACGCCGATTCTGTTTTTTTCCGATGAAGCATAAAAAAGCGAATCACCGCCGAGTTGTTTTATTCCGACATCGAACGTAACGTGCGTTCGGAGCGATGGCTTTTCAAAAATGAGCATCAAGATTTTTCCATCCAGTTTTTTTCGATACGCTTTAGGATTTTTCTTCATCGCTTTTGTAAGCGAAAATATTTTGAAAATTTCTTCAGTCGAGAAATCAAGAACGGAAAGAAAATCCCGTCCTTTCAGTTGTTGTTTTGTTTTTGGCATAAAATAATTTGTAGTTTGATTGGGTTACAAAAAATATGTTAGAGTGTTGTATGCACTTCTTCGCAAAAAATTTGAACGTAATATATAACAGTAGGGAAAACTTTCACGAACACATCCGTATCAATCCTAACATCTGTTTTTGTCGCGGCAACGATGAAAAGCGTATCATATTAAAAACTATGATTGCAAATTCGCGATTATGCGTTATTCATACTCGAGAAAATTCTCTCAAAAATTGTTTCACTTCATCTTGTTCATTTTCTTTCAGCGGCATCAATGGCGAACGCGGCGCTCCTCCAAAATATCCGATACAATCCATTGCAAATTTCAATCCAGCAACGCCATATTTTGATGTAACTGCTTTTGCGAGCGGAATAATTTTCCATTGCAATTGTCTCGCTTCTTCCATCTTTCCTCCGTCGAATAATTGTTTAATGTGAATACATTCATTCGGAATTATATTTGCAACGGCAAGAACTCCGCCGCAAGCGCCAAGTGATAACGCTGTAAAGAACGTCGGCGCATTTCCGACAAACAAAGAAAAACTTTTTGGCACGGAAGAAATAATCTCAGCAAACTGCAACATATTTCCCGAACTATCTTTCATTCCGATAATGTTCGGATGTTCCGCAAGTTTCGCAACTGCATCAACAGAAATATTCACGCCGGTATTTGCTGGAACATTATACAGTAAAATTTTTATGTTTGAATGTTCTGCGATTTCGAAATAATGTTTGTAAAAAACTTCCGATGTCAATGACGATTTGTAGAACGATGGCGTAATCACGAGCACGTATTCAACATTCATTTCTGCGACCTTATGGATAAATAAAATCGTTTCTTTTGTTGATTCACTTCCTGCACCGACAAGAAAAATTTTGTTTGTCGGAACAATTTCTTTCGCCGCTTCAACGAGTTGCAGTTTTTCTTTTTCATTCAACATCACCGCTTCGCCATTGGAACCAAGAACAAGTATTCCTGCAAGTTCTGTTTGTAACAACTTGTGAATATTGCTTTTCAATTTATCAACAGCAATCTCTTGATTAATAAACGGAGTTGCAATGGGAGGAATAATTCCACGTAACATAACTTCTCTTGTACTAATTTAGAAAAATTCAAATTCCAAATTTCCAATAACAAATAAATCTCAAATTACGAATTCTGTTACTTGTAATATTTTGAATTTTGATTTTGGAATTTATTTGAAATTTGGTTTTTGTTATTTGTAATTTACTTTCGGAAAAAATTATTCTTCAGATTTAAGAAAACATACTTTTCATTACAAACCACACATTCGCCGGACGTTCTGCAAGACGTCGCATATACCACGGAAACCAATACGAACCGTAACTAATCAACGCGCGAACCTTGTATCCTTCGCTCGCTAATTTCGTTTGCACGGTATTTTTTATTCCGTACAGCATTTGAAATTCATACACATCGTTCGGAATATTATTTTTCTCCGCGAACTTTTTTATTTGTTTGTGCATCGTTTCATCGTGCGTTCCAAAACCAATGCGGCGAATATTATTCGGAATCGCTTTCAGCAACATTTCCGAAAGGAGCATAAAATTTTTGTCAACATCACTCTTTTTATGAAATGCAACTTCGGAAGATTCTTTGTATGCTCCTTTAACTAACCGAATCGAAGGAGAAATGGAAAGAAGTTTTTCCAAATCTTCTTGTGTGCGATAGAGATACGCCTGCAAACACAATCCGACATTTTCAAATTCGCCGCGAATCGTTTTGTAAAAATCAATTGTGCGAGGTACGTATGGAGAACTTTCAATATCGAGCCATAAAAAGTTGTTGAACTCGTTCGCTCGTGAACACAAAGCACGAACATTATTCAACGTTGCTTCTTCATCAATATCGAAACCCAGTTGTGTAAGTTTCACAGAAATTTCTGTAGGAAGTTTTTGTACTGAAATTTTTTCCAACACGTCAAGATAATGGTTGCGAACATTTTTTCCTTCGTTCAGTTCAGAAATATTTTCTCCCAAACACGTCAATACAGTTGTAATGTTATTCAGAGAATATTTTTTTGCTTCCATCAATGCGTATTCAACTTCTTCTCCCGGCATAAATCGCTTTACCGCATTTTGCACAAAACGATATTTCGGTAACGTATTTTTGAGCCACACATTCGTGGAGCAAAAGAGAAGAAAGTTTTTAAGTACGTTCATTTCAATAAAATGAGATTCAAGTAATAAATGCAACAAAATACGGAAGAATGAGAGAACGGTCATAAGTTATTTTCACCATAAAAATGTTGTTTCTCTATGTACTTCTTCGTATGTTTTCAGGGAAAAATAATGAAAGTTTATTCTTAAAGAAAAACAACACTCACGAACACAAACCTATATGATGAAGAACATTCTCCTCCTCTTATTTCTCCTACATTTTTCCGTTCATTCATTTTCTCAGGAATCGCTTACGCGAGGGAAAAATATACTCACGGGAACGTGGCATGGAAATGAAATACGGTACTTTGAACAAATCATTTCTTTTTTTCTGAAGAAAAAAATTCCCCTTGATTCGGCGCTCACGATTGAAAAAAAATACGGCGGCACACTGAAACAATACGATGCTGACGATGGTTATGTTGTTATCGAAATGCCCAAAGAGACCGATATTCTTCAACGCATCGCCGAATTGGAACTGGATTCGACATTGCACGGAGTTTCGCCACTCATTCAAATATTTCAGGAACATTATCGTACAAAAGAACAAGAAAAACAAGCACGAAAAAAAATAGAACAGATACAGAAAAAATTACGAGAGAATCCATCCGCTGTTGATAGCGCAAATAAATCTTCGTTGAGAACTCCCAAGAAAAAAATGCGCCCATCACAACCAACGACAAAACATAACGACTGATAAACGAACAACGGAATGAAAACAGTTTTTCTAGTGTACTGCGTAATATTTTTTTCTCCGTTGAGTACGAATGCACAGCCGTTTCAGCGAGAAGCACATTCTATCACTTGCACAATCAGCGGAAATGCGCTCGCGCTTCCATTTACGGGAGGAATCAATGCGCCGAATCATCAATTTTTCGATGTGGACGGCGACAACGATTTCGATATGTTTATTTTTGATTCCGATTTAACTCTCGATTTTTATCGCAATACAGGAACTTCTTCTTTTCCGCAATTTCAATTAGCAACTGGAGAATTTTCGCTTCCTCCGTTTTCTATGTGGTTTCTTTTCCTCGATTTAAACGGCGATGGATTGAACGATTTCTGCTGCGACGATTTTCAAAACGGCGTACGTTATTATGTGAACAACGGAAGCGCAACAAATCCGCACTTCATCATCGCTGATTCTTCGCTTCACGATATCGAAGGGAATATTGTTTTTGGTGGTTTAAACAGTATTCCTGCATTTGCCGATATTGACCACGACAACGATTTGGATTTTTTTTCCGTGAACAGCGCAAGCGGAACATTGAATTTTTACAGAAACGTCGGAACAATTTCATCTCCAATGTTTCAGTTCATCACTGATTTCTGGCAAGGTATTCAAATCATCGGTGGAAAAAACGAAACGCAAAAACACGGCGCTGCTGCATTACGTTTCGGCGATTTGGACAACAACGGTTTTCCCGACTTGCTCTACGGCGATTTGTTTTCCTTTGGGATGTATTATTTTCATAACGTTGCCGATTCGATGATGCAGATAACGGGATTTTTCCCAGAGAACGACCCCATCACTTCCTTTGGTTTCAATATGCCGATGCTTGTAGATATTGATTCGGATGCAGATTTGGATTTATTTGTTGGCGGACTTCATCCGGGAACTTCGCAGAACAGTTTTACTTTTTATCAAAACATCGGTACCGCTTCTTCCTTTCAATACCAACGCATCACGGATAATTTTCTCACGATGATTGACATTGGAAAAAATTCGCATCCTGCATTTTGCGATATTGACGGAGACAACGACGAAGATTTTTTTATCGGAAGCGTTGACAGAGGAGTTTTCTTTTTCCTAAATACGGGAACACAGACTCAACCGAATTTTCTTCTCGCCGATTCGCATTTCGCAAACGTAACAGGAAATTACGATTACGACCCAACATTCGTTGATATTGATGACGACAACGATTATGATATGTTTGTCGGAAATTTTTCCGGAAAATTTTCTTTCTACAAAAATTACGGAACGCCAACGACTCCTTCTCTAACGCTTACTCCGTCTCCAGCAAGCGATACCATTCGTGTTTCGCAGAGTCTTTCTCCCGCATTTGTTGATATTGACGCTGATAACGATGTTGATCTATTTGTGGGAAAACCAAACGGAACGCTTGCTTTTTATCGCAATAGTGGAAATGCAACAATTTTTCTTCCCGTATTGGAAAGTGTTTCGTATCAAAATATTTCCGTTCAACAATTTGCAAAACCGTTCTTCTGCGATTTCGATGGCGATGAAGATTATGATTTATTCATAGGCAACAGCATTGGGAGCGTTGCGTATTTTGAGAACATTGGCTCTCCTATGAATCCGCAATTCTTTTTGAACACGAATCAGTTCGCAAATACAGATAAAGCATCGGAAGTTGACCCTACGCTTATTGATATTGACAACGATAATGATTGGGATTTATTCCTCGGAAATTTTCACGGAGGAGTACAATTGTACAGAAATAAAAAATTTACCAATGAAGTTCCTTCCAGCAATTATGAAACAACATCATTTGTTCTTACTCAAAATTTTCCGAATCCGTTTAATCCGACGACTGCTATACACTTTACATTATCCACTGCTGCACTTACCTCGTTGAAAGTATATGATATTCTTGGAAAGGAAGTTGCAACATTGATTAACAGGAGAATAATGAATGAAGGAAAACACGAAATCGAATTTGATGCAACGAATCTTGCAAGCGGAATATATGTTTATCGTTTGCAATCGGGGAACCGTTCAGAAATAAAGAAAATGGTATTGCTTCGGTAAAATTGTTCACACACGAATTTTCTTTGTTATATTTACCACAGATTTTTTACAAATCGCAAGGCAATTTTTAAAAAAAGAATTCGGAGGTTTTTTTTATGCCTAAACTTTTTCTCGTTTTCGGAATTTCATTTTCTCTTCTCGTCTTTCCGCATTTACTCATTTCCCAAATTCAAAATGTTCGCGTAAGCAGTCCATCAAGCACATCACCCGAAGAAGTATCCATTGCTATCAATCCCACAAATCCTGATAATCTCATTGCCGGCGCCAATATCCGATTCACATATTATTCAACAAATGCGGGACAATCGTGGACACAAGGACAATTGCCGCAAGGAACGTGGGGAGATCCGTGTGTTCTATTTGACGTCAACGGAAGAGCATATTATGCGCATCTTTCCAATCCTTCAGGCGGGTATTTTATTGAACGTCTCATCATTCATCGTTCAACAAACGGCGGAATACGTTGGCACGATTCCGTTGACATTGGTTACAATCCTCCGAAACAACAGGACAAAGAATGGCTTGCTGTTGATAATACAAATTCTCCGTTCAGAAATTCATTGTATATGACGTGGACAGAATTTGATGATTACGGAAGTTCCAATCCCCTCGATAGTTCACGAATTTTATTTGCACGCTCGTTGGATTCCGGAACAACGTGGACAACGCCGAAAAAAATCTGCGACAAAAGCGGCGATTGTATTGATAGCGATAATACTGTTGAAGGCGCAGTTCCTGCAGTTGGTCCCAACGGCGAAATTTATACTTCGTGGTCAGGACCGCTTGGAATAATGTTCGACAAATCTGCCGACGGCGGAAATACGTGGGGAACAGATGTTTTTGTTGCAACACAACCGGGAGGGTGGGATTTCGATGTTCCGGGAATTTATCGCGCAAACGGATTACCAATTACTGCCTGCGATGTTAGCAATTCACCGTATCGCGGAAATATTTATGTTGCTTGGAGCGACCAACGCAACGGTGCAAACAATACTGATATTTTTGTAATAAAATCTACGAACGGCGGAAATACGTGGGGGGCAATAAAAAAAGTGAACGATGATATAACTGCGTCGCAGCAATTTTTTGTATGGATGACGATTGACCAAACAACCGGAAATGTATATTTTGTTTTTTACGACAGAAGAAATACGACGGGAAATGCAACAGATGTGTATGTTGCACAATCGAGCGACGGCGGTGAAACATTTGTGAACTTCAAAGTCAGTCAATCGTCGTTTGTTCCGAATTCATCCGTGTTTTTCGGAGATTACATTTGCATCGCCGCTCACAACAGAAAAATATATCCGCTATGGACACGAATGGATAATTCAAACTTAAGCGTGTGGACTGCGATAATCACTGATACAACAAATGTTGGCGTGAATGATGAATCACAACTTCCTTCCGATTTTATCCTCTCGCAAAATTTTCCTAATCCGTTTAATCCGCAAACAACAATCCCGTTTGCGCTGAACAATGATGGATTTGTGTCACTAAAAATTTTTGACATCTTGGGAAGAGAAGTTGCTTCTCTCGTGAACGCACACATTCAAGCGGGAACGTATAATATTACGTGGAACGCAACGAATGTTTCGAGCGGGATTTATCTTTGTCGGTTACAATCGAAAGAGTTTTCTACATACAAAAAAATGTTTCTTCACAAATAATTTTACTGAACAAATTTTCGGAGGTTCTTTTTATGCTGTATAAAATTTTACATCATATTTTATTTTTTGCGGTAATTATTTTTCTAACGGAAATCATCGTTGCACAATCGAAAAAAACATTGGTTTCATCGGACGAAAACGAAGCGCTGATTATCCTTTCGCACAATAGTTTTTCTTCGGTGCTGAAAGAAATACCCATTTCGCAATTCCATCTTTATCAGAAACTTGCACATTCGTATTTCCTCGGAGCAAGTAATCGAACGCTCGTTCAAATGCATCATTCGCGAATTCCGTTCACTCGTATTGATGAACATCCGTGGAAAACATCGTATGCAATCGTGGAACAATTTTCTCGTATTGCAGAAAAAAATACCGTGTCAAGATTTGCAGAAGTATTATATTCAGAAAATAATATTTCCTTGGTTGCAGGAAACGCATTACAATTCGAACAATTGCGACAACAGGGTTTTACCGTTGTTGAAATTCAGAAAAAAGAAATTCTTTTTGATTTTTCAAAAACACATCTTCCATCGTTTTCTTTCGAACAAGACGATACCATTACTCAAATCATTGCAAATGTTTCCGACTCGACTATTCGCAACTACATTCAATCGTTGCAAAATTTCGGAACACGGTATTATTCCAAGCCAACACACGATACCGTAGTGCGATGGATAAAAAAACAATTTCAAAATTCCGGAATTGCAGATGTGGTGCTTGATAGTTTTTCTTACAACAGCACTTCGCAAAAAAACGTAGTCGCAACCATTCACGGAACACTTGAACCATCGGCGGAAATTATTGTTGGCGGTCATCTCGATTCGTACAGTTCCAATACGAATCAGGCGCCGGGAGCAGATGATAATGCTTCGGGAACTGCAGCAGCAATAGAAATGGCTCGCGTTTTACAACTTATCAATTACCAACCACGACACACATTGCGGTTTATCGGATTTGCAGCAGAAGAAGCAGGACTTATCGGAAGCGGGGTGTATGCGCAAAAGGCGCACCAGCAAAACCGAAATATAAAAGTTATGATGAATTACGATATGATTGGCAACAGAAATCAATCGCAAAGCGACAGAGATTTTTATATAGTATGGTATCCCGGAAGCGAAGCATTTTCCAATTTACACGCAGTAATTGCGGAAACATATACAACATTAAATCCTCTCTTAACTACGTCGTATCGCAGCGGAAGCGACAGTTGGTCGTTTTATCAGCAAAATTACCGTGCTGTTTTTTGCATCGAGCGCGATTTCAGTCCGTATTATCATTCTCCAAACGATTTGATTCAGTATCTCGATATTCCGTACACCAATGAAATTATTCGCGCTGGACTTGCGATGTTGCTTACACTTGACCAACTTCCTCCTTATTTAAATAAAGTAGAAGTTCGCGACCGAGGAAACGGGACATCTCTTTTTGTCCAATGGAATGCAAGCACAGTGCTTGATTTTTCACAATACAAAATTTCTGTCGGTACAACTTCGGGAGCGTACGACACAAGTTTTTCCACGACGAATACATCATTCACAATACAAAATTTAATTTCGGGAACGCAATATTTTATCGGCGTTTCGATTGTTGATTTAACAGGAAGCGAAAGTATTATTGTAGAAAAAAATGCAACGCCATTAGTTATTCCGCGTGCTCCTTCTGGAATTTCTACGGAAGTTTCTGTTGGAAATATATTGTTGAAGTGGAATAAAAATTCCGAAATGGATTTACGTGGATATAATTTGTATCGTGCGCAAAATCCATTTTCTCCGTTCACAATTTTAAATTCGTTTCCGATTTTCGATACACTTTGGAGTGATAGTTCATTTATTTCAGGAACGTATTACTATTTTGCAACCGCGCTCGATTCTTCAGAAAACGAAAGCGTCCATTCCGATACTGTTTCTGCAACCATTGTCAATGTTTCTGCAACAACAGAAGAACAACTTGGATGTTCTCTTTCACAAAATTATCCCAATCCGTTTAACCCGAAAACAGATTTCAGATTTCAGATTGCTGACTTTGGATTTGTAACGCTGAAAATTTATGATGTTTCGGGAAAGGTAGTAGCAACGCTTGTCAATAAGAATGTTGCTGCGGGCACATATTCAGTTACTTGGGATGCGACTGAATTCCCCAGTGGAATATATTTTTATCAACTGAAAACCAACGATGGAAAACAATCTCTTATGAAAAAACTTTTGTTGCTCAAATGAGAAAAATATTTTTACTATGTACGTTTTGTATTCTCGAATTGCACTCTGTACGTTCGCATGAAGATGAAATTTATTTTTCGTTTCGAATCAAGAACGCATCAGAGTTAACGCAACTCACGCAACTGATTTCGATAGATAACGTGAAATGTGATACGGTTTTTGCATACGCAAATTCAACGCAGTGGAAAGTTTTTTTACAAAAAAATTATGCAACAAAAAAACTTGTTCATCCCGGAAGTGCATTTCTTCACGAAATGTCTAACGTTCCACTTTCAACAACATCGTGGGACAAGTATCCGACGTACGCCGCATATCTTGCAATGATGCGGCAATTCGCTGATAGTTTTCCGAATATTTGTTCGCTTGATACTATTGGTTATTCTGTCCAGGGAAGACAAATTCTTGCAGTAAAAATTTCTGATTCCGTTCATCAAAATGAAAGTGAGCCGGAATTTTTTTACACATCAACAATGCATGGCGATGAAACTGTTGGCTTTGTAATACTTTTGCGATTGATTGATACAATACTGCGGCAGTACGAAAATGATTCGTCGCAAAATTTTCGAATGACCAATCTTGTGAACAACTTAGAAATCTGGATCAATCCGTTATCGAATCCCGACGGAACATATCGTTTGGGAGGCGATACAACGGTGAACAACGCGCGGCGATTCAATGCAAACGGAAAAGATTTGAACAGAAATTTTCCCGATAGAATCTTCGATACAACCAGCACAACGAATGGAAGAGAAATAGAAACACGAGCGATGATGCAATTTACATCGCAGCATAATTTTATTCTTTCAGCAAATTTTCACGGCGGCGCGCAAGTTGTCAATTATCCATGGGACAACGGGGCAAGCAGCGGAACATATTCTGCGTGTCCCGAGGATGCGTGGTTTATTGAACTTTCAAAAAAATATTCGTTGCCGAATCCGGATTTGATGAACGGCGGATTTGCAAACGGAATTACCAACGGTTGCGATTGGTACGCCATTAACGGAGGAAGACAAGATTGGATGTATTGGTGGAAAGGCGGAAGAGAAACTACTATTGAATTGTGGAACGCAAAAAATCCGCAGGGTTCTGTTCTTCCTCAACGTTGGGTGAATAATCAAGAATCTCTTCTTGCATATATGGAAGAAGCATTGAAAGGAATTCACGGAACAATTTATGATGCGCAAAACGGAACGCCAGTAAGAGCAAAAATTGTCGTTCAAAATTTTCCTACAATTGCAGTGTATTCCGATTCGCTCGTTGGGGATTTTCATCGTTTGATTGCGCCGGGAAATTATTCGATTCTTGTTTCTGCTCCGAACTATATTCCTGATACAATGAACAATATCGTCGTGGTTGATACAATGAGCACAGTATTGCAGATTCCGTTACAAAAAATTACCAATGATATTTCTGAAAACGAAAATTTCAGTTCTTCGTTTTTGCTTTTACAAAATTTTCCGAATCCGTTTAATCCGACGACTGCTATACACTTTACATTATCCACTGCTGCACTTACCTCGTTGAAAGTATATGATATTCTTGGAAAGGAAGTTGCAACATTGATTAACAGGAGAATAATGAATGAAGGAAAACACGAAATCGAATTTGATGCAAGAACTGTAACAAGTGGAATATACTTTTATCGTTTGGATGTTACGCATCCCGATAACGCAGAATTACATTTCACAGAAACAAAAAAATTATTGTTACTGAAATAATTTTTCTTTCACAGGTTGTATGCAACCATTTTTTAATTTACTCGCAGAAAATCCGCTACTACTATTATTCACCGTAATCGGATTCGGATTTCTTTTGGGAAATATAAAAATAGGTGGATTCTCACTTGGTGTTGCAGCAGTGTTGTTTGTTGGAATTGCATTCAGCGCAATGGATAATCGTTTGCATCTTCCCGAATCCATCTACATCATCGGATTGGTGATGTTCGTGTATGCAATAGGATTGCAATCGGGTCCGGGATTTTTTGCTTCATTTCAAAAACGCGGCTTTCGAATCAATGCAGTTTCGCTGTTCATTATTTCCGCAGGCGCATTGATAACGTTCGTCGTTGGAACGTTATTTCAGTTATCGTCGTCGGAAATTGTCGGATTATTTTGCGGCGCGCTCACCAACACTCCCGCTCTTGCCGCTACCGTTGAAACAATCAAACAAATCACTGCGAATTCTTCATCAACAACTGCGGAAATAATGAACAATAGTCCCGTTGTTATTTACGGTCTTGTATATCCTTTCGGCGTGTTGGGCGTAATTCTCTGGTGTTTTATTTTCAACAAATATTTTAAAACGGATTTTGAAAAAGAAACAAAAGAAACTGCGGCAGAAACGATTCTCAGTAAAACGTTTAAAGTTACCAATCCCGCTATTGTCGGAAAGACGATAGAGATGGTTTTAAAATTCGTTGAACATGCTGGTTTTACCATCAGCAGAATAAGAAGAGGAGAAATGTTTTTTCTCGTTACGTCGGAAACAACATTAGAATTCAATGATTATCTCATTATTGTCGGAACGGAATCGTCGTTGGAAAAAGCGTATATTTTATTTGGCGACGTTGCGGAGATAAACTTGAATATCGGAGAACAGCCAAGCGAATTCAGTTACCGAAGAATTTTTGTTTCCAATAAATCCGTTGTCGGAAAAACCATTCGCGAACTCAATCTTCAACAATTGCTCGGCGCAACCATAACGCGATTATTGCGCGGCGACGTGGAGTTTGTTCCATCATTGGAAACAACGCTTGAATTGGGAGACAGAATCCGCGTTGTAACAAAAAAAGAAAATATGGAACGCGTTACAAAGTTTTTCGGTGATTCCGTCAAAGCAATTTCGGAAACAGATTTTCTCTCTGTTTCGTTAGGAATAGTATTAGGGGTTTTTCTTGGAATGGTTCCGTTTCCACTTCCGAATGGGATGACGTTCAAACTTGGATTTGCAGGAGGTCCATTAATTGTTGCGTTGCTCTTGGGAAAACTTGAGCGCACGGGACCAATTACGTGGAGTATGCCATTGAACGCAAATTTAGTACTGCGACAACTTGGATTAGTTTTTTTCCTTTCCGGAATTGGAACAAAAGCAGGAAAAGGATTTGCAGAAATTTTTTTACGAGGAGGAATAGAAATCATTATTGCCGGCGCAATCATTACTTCGCTCGTTACCATTTGTACCATTGTTATCGGTTACAAATTTTTGCATCTTCCGATGTCGTCGGTGCTGGGAATACTGTCGGGAGTTCAAACACAACCTGCCGTACTTGCGTATGCAAATCAGCAAGCGCAAAACGAACTTCCGAATCTTTGGTACGCAACCGTGTATCCCGCTTCGATGATTGCGAAAATCATTCTTGCGCAGGTTTTAGTTTCTCTTTTGTTGTTCTCATAGAGAATGCACATTGCTTCTGCAAACATTATTTTTTTTCTTACCACAATTTTTCATCACGAACGAACGAAAGGTATTGCTCTCACTTTCAATGTTCATTGAAAGTGTGTCGTTCTTCGTGTTTGCAAAATATATCCTATTACAACAGCGCTCGTTTATTCCTAAAAAACGAATTCAAAACGATAATAGACTAATACACTATTTGCTTTTGCCGCTTCGTACATTTTCGTTGTACACGTTCCGGACTTTATTCAACTCATATGTTTTCGATGTACTATCGAACACCTTGATAAAGCGCTCTTAAAACTTATGTCCCATAGAAAAATAAGCAAGCGTTGGTGCAAAAAGCACTTTCGTTTTCGGAAACGATTTGATAAAGACAAAACTTTTTCCTACAGCAACAGAAGCAGAACCAATCGGCGTATCAAGTGCAAGTTCCAATCCGGCGCCGTGTTGAAAATTCTGCAATGCAATTTCGCGCACTTCTTTCGAAATCATTCCGACATCGTACCGCGCTTTGAAATACGTTTCGAAAAGAATTTTGAACGGAAGTTTGAAACGGTATTCCATATTCACGACAAATAATTGTCTCCCGCGCTCGTCATCTTCTCTTCTTCCCAAAAACGATTCGAAACCGCCAAGGGAAAACTGTTCGGAAAGTGGAAGCGTTGCATCGGCAAAACCAAACGTAATGCGCGGGCGCAATGTGTGCCTTTGAAATATCGTTACATAACTTTCATACAACGAAAATATTTTTGTGAACGAACGCTCGCTTCCGAAAGATTTCGACGCAAGTTCGTACGAAGCGATAAAACGAATTCCCGATGTCGGAAAGACAAACTCATTTTCCGAATCTACGAGAATACTTCCTTTCAATGAAGCAAGGATAAATCGTTCTCCGAAAAATCCCGCAGAATATTTTGACGTTGCGATTTCTTTTGTTTCGTGATTTTCCACGCGCATTTCAACGTTCACATTTCCGAAACGCGCAACTTGCGAGCCAAAGGAAAATGTTCCACCGTATTTTATTTCGCGGTATTCTCCAATAGCAACGCGGTCCAAATCATTATCCGCTTCCGGATTTTTTTCAAATAGAAACACATCGCGCAATTTGTAATACGATTTGATGTTTCCCGTAAAATAGGTATTAAAAATTCTGTTCACGTTATATCGCAATCGAAACAAACGATTACGAAAACCACCGGCAAAGGTAAATCCCAAATCTTGACCGGCAGAAAGAAAATTTACTTGACGCGCATCAAACAGCAACTGAAAATTTCGCTCGTTATCTAAACGGATTCCCGAACGTAATATTTCTGTGCTTTTTTCCAACACACAAATGGTAACGTTGTTTTTCTTTTTTTCATCTTTCACAACATCGAGATACACTTGCTCAAAAAGTCCAGTGCTGAGAATATTTTTCACACACTCACGCTCATCTTCTAAAGTAAAAATATCGCCGCGTTCGAAAGGAAGTTCGCGAAGAATGACATAGTCCTGCGTATGAAAGTTTCCATTGATGCTGATGGAGTCTATCGTTCCTTCGTCGAGCGAAATGGCAAGCGCGCCGTCATTTGATAACGTAACGGATTCTATCTCTGCGATGGAAAAACCGTTTGCGCGATAATACTTGAGTATTTTTTCCCGAAGGATTAGGATATCGTTTGCAGATACTTCTTTTCCGAAATAGGATTGCGCAAGCGTACGCAACTGCGAATGGGGAATCTGCCAATTGCCGGAAATCCGAAACTCCCGAAGCAATGGATTTTTTTCTGCAACAAACGTTATCTTTGTATATGGTGAATCATTTTGAATTTCAGCATAAACATTTGCCGTTGGGAATTGCTGTTGCATTTCAAAAAGAAATTGCTGAACAATTTCTTCGCTGAAATGCAGGTTTTGTTCTTCTTCAATGCGCTGACGAATCGAATCGGGAATATTTCCACGAAAATGAATTGATGCGGTTGAAAAGTGATGCGCTGCTGTTGTTGTATTTTTTCTTCTGGAAATTAGCAATGCAGTAATTTCGTTCAGTTTCTTTTCCGCCGCTTTTTCTCCTTCGGAAATAAGATACGAAAGTTGTGAAAAGTCGGAAGAAAGTGTATTACGGATTTCGGGAGTAATAACTACGTCGGCACTTTCCAGTTGTTTGCGATTCGGCATTTCCATCATAATGCTCATAATTTGGTCTGCCGATTCCCACGGCGCTTTCATTTGTTCGAGCGTTCGCAGATTGCTTGTCGTGTTCACAGCAACAATGATTTCGATGTTGTTTTCGCGTGCAACATCAACGGGAATATTGGAAACCAAACCGCCATCGAGCAGGAGCATCGAATCTTTTTTAAACGCGGAAAACATCAGTGGCACTGAAATACTTGCGCGTAACGCTTCGGAAAGAGAACCGTGCGACATTATCATTCGTTTTCCCGAAATCAAATCAGTGGAAACGGAACGAAACGGAATTTTCAGTTCGTCAAAATTTCGTTGCGGATAGTACAGCGATTGCAAACATAATTCATTAAGAAAGGTTGTCAATCGTTGTCCGCTTGAAACTGATGATGGAAGAATCGGTTGAAATCCTTCCATCCGCAGTAAGAGAAATCCCTGTTCTTCTTCTTCTTTTTGTCCTATAAAAAGTGATAACCGTTCTGTTTCGCCGGAAAGTGAAAGCAATGTATTCCAATCAGTATGCAACGCAATGCTTTCAATTTCTGCAAGCGAATATCCCGAAGCGTACATTCCTCCGATGATGCTTCCCATACTGTTTCCGACAATAACATCAACTGGAATAGTATTGCGTTCAAAAACTTTTAATACGCCGAGTTGAGCAATGCTTCGCGCTCCGCCGCCGCTTAATACAACGGCAATACGCGGACGCATTGTATTTTTCGGAAAGATAATGTTGTTTTCTTTAGCAACAGAAAGACGGAAAAAGAAAACAACGAGTAAAAAGATTTTTACTAATGCAACCTTCAAAGGTTATCCTGAAGCAAAAAATTATTTATCGCCAAGAATTATCGGCAAACCGTCTTTTCCACTTCCGACGATAACTACTTTTGTATTAGGCGATTCAGCAATTTTCATCGTTGCTTCAATGCCTTTCCATTTTAAGAGTTGGTCGCTGAGACCTGAGGAAATAATTTTTTGAAAATCTGCAATGCCCTGCGCTTCGATGCGTTTTCGTTCTGCTTCCTGCGATTCTTTCTGAAGAACAAATTGCATTCGCTGGCTTTCCTGTTCCATTCGCAATTTTTCTTCAATGGATGCGGAAAGTTTATCGGGAAGTGTTAATCGGCGCAGCGGAATTGATTCAACAATAATTCCACGGGGAGCAACTATTTTTGCTACATCGAGAAGTATGACTGCTGAAAGACTTTCTCTCGCTGAAGTGTACAGTGCTTTGGCTTCGTACATTGCTGTAACGCCGCGTACGACAGAACGAAACTGCGGAAGTAAGATAACTCCGATATAATCTTCGCCAACTGTTTTGTATACTTCTGCGGCGGTTTCAGGATTTAAATGATACAATACGCTTGCTTCTAATTTAACCGTGAGTCCTTCTTTTGTCGGAACTTCCATTTCTTCTTTGCCTTCTTGGGTTTTCACGGAAAATTTTATTACACGCGCAAGTGGATTTACAAACCTAATTCCCGCTTTCAACGTGTTCTCCGAAACGTTTCCGAAGAAATCTACGACGCCAATATTTCCTGCGGGAACAACGGTGTAGCATTGACTCAACGCAATGACTGCTGCAATGAACGATACAAGCCCAGAAACTGATGCACGGTTTTTATACGCTTCGTTATGTTCGCGGGAATATTTTCTTCGCGCGTTTGTCCAAGTACCAAGAGAAACAATTGTTACCAACACTAAAATAATAAATAACATAAAAAAATCCTTTTTGATAAGTTAAAAAAATGCGGGGAAAATTACTTAAAGATGAAGGGAAAAAAAAATGAGGTGAAAGAACATCTGCGTTTTATTATCAAAAACACAAAACCCGTTCAAGAATTTTCTCAAACGGGTTATCTTTTTCTTTCAATGTGAAAAGTTGCTGAATGTTTTATTTCAGTAACAACAATTTTTTCATTGCTGTTTTCTTTCCGCTTTCCAAGCGATAGATGTACACACCGCTTCCATATTTTTCGCTATTGAACTGAACGTTGTAACGATTTCCAGGCTCAGCAGTTTCGCTGAATAAAACCGCAACTTCTTCGCCAAGAATATTGAACAATTTCAGCGTTGTATATCCTTCCGATTCGACTGTAAATGTAATCGTTGTTGAAGGATTAAACGGATTTGGATAATTTTGAGAAAGCGAGAATACTTTCGGGATATGTTCTCCTGTGATAACTCCAACTATTGGCTGTATCGCAAAATTGTTGTTATCATCGATAAAACCTGAAGTAGAAGTAAAAATGTATGTTCCGGGTGAATCAGGATAAGTTTGAATATAATTTTGTTTTGTTTGCGAACTTAATATGAAAATTCCAGAGCGCACTGAATGGAAAAGGAAAGTTCCCTGTTCGTTGGTAAGAACAGAATCAACTTTTTGCAAACCCTGGGAAAGATATAATTTCCAGTTTGCAATTCCATTTTCGTTCGGGTCGCGAAATTCATTACCGTTCGAATCAGCAAATACTTCGCCGCTGACTTTTGCATATTTGAAATTGCAAAAATCTTTTTCGGTAACTGTCGAACCGCTGGTGGCTATTTCAACGGTATATCGAGGCACTGCTGGAGAAGTTTTATACCATTCGGGTTTTACCATTTCGCGAACATAATACGTTCCAGTATTCAAGTTGATGAACGAATACCATCCAGCAGAATCAGTTACTGTAGAATCCATAAATGCTCCTGAAAGATAAACACGCCATCCTTGCAATGGCATATCTTCGGAGTTGATTATTCCATTGCCATTGAAATCATTATAGATTGTTCCGCTAATAATTGCATATTGAAAATTTCCAAAGTTCAAATTTGCCGTGTCTTGTCCATCTGATAACGAGAGAGAATATGTTCCCGGGAAAGGAGGAAATGTTTGTTTCCAGCCGGAACGTTTTATTTCTGAAACTTGATACGTTCCCGGAGGATTGTTATTGAATTGATACATTCCATTTCCATCGGTAATCGTCGAATCCGTTTTTCTTCCGGAGAGATACACTTTCCAGTTTGCGATTCCTGGTTCTCCATTATCGAAAACACCGTTGCTATTCAAGTCGTTAAATGTTTTTCCAATCAATAAACTATTTCTCGAATTGCCGAAATCTTTTCCGACAATGCTATCTCCGCTTGTGAAAAGTATAGAATGAAATCCGGAAACAGGAAATGTTTGTACCCAATCGGGTTTGAAGATTTCTTTTACGTTGTATATTCCCGGTCGTACTGTTGTGAAAGCATAGGTTCCATTCGCATTTGTTGATGTCGTTTCCGAAGTTGAACTTCCCATCAAAACTATTTTCCAATTGGAAAGTCCAACTTCATTTCCGTCATTAATTCCGTTTCCGTTGACATCATAGAATTTCATTCCGGTAACAGTACCAAGTTTGGAATTGCCAAAATTGTTTGCAACAGATTGTGTTCCGCTTGTAACGGTAATCGAATATACGTTGAAAGCAGGATACGTTTGTATCCAGTTGTTTTGTATTTCTTCGCTCACAGTATAATTTCCCGGAACAAGTGTCGAAAACGAATACGAGCCGTCAAGAAAAGTCAACGTTGAATCAATTTTTTTCCCTGAGAGTTTTATTTTCCAATTTGCAAGCGCAGTTTCATTCGAGTCGTGTATTCCGTTTCCATTTTTGTCGTGAAATTTCATTCCGGAAATTTTTCCATATTTGAAGTTTCCGAAATTTTTTTCTTCTTCTATTTGACCGCCGGAAGAAATTGTAACGCTGTATGTTCCTTCGGGAGGATATGTTGGCGACCAGTTTGTTTTTGTAACCTGCGAAACGGTGTACGTACCTTGCTCAACGAGCATAAATTCATACGCGCCGTTTGCAGAAGTGTACGTCGTTTCTTTTTGACTTCCGACAGAAAGCACGACTTTCCAGTTTTCTATTCCTGTATCGTTTCCGTTATACGTACTATCTGCATTCAAATCGTCAAAAACCATTCCTCGTATAATCCCGAGTTCGTATGCTCCGAAATTTTTTCCGGAAAGATGCAAATTACTCGTCAACGTAAATGAATGATTGTTCTGCGGGAATGTTTGTTTCCAATTCGATTTCGGAATTTGAACGAGAGTGTAATTTCCTCCTCTGAGATTAGGTATCGTAAACTGTCCAATGTTATCCGTAACTGTTGAATCAGTGGAAGCGCCGGAAATTTTCAGTTTCCAATTGGCTAAAGGAAGTTCATCGAAATCAAATTGTCCGTTTGCGTTTTCGTCATTGAAAACAAAACCGGAAACAGAACCGAGAACAAAACTTCCGAAATTCTTTTGCTCAAAAAGAGAGCCGCCGATAATCGAAACGGAATATGCAAAGGCAGGAATTGTTTGCATCGAACCTTGAGGAACTGCTTGCGTGAGGATGTATTCTCCGACGCGAAGTTTGTTAAATGTAAATTCTCCGTTTGCATTCGTGAATGTAGAATCGTTGGCAAATCCCGAAAGTCTGATTTTTCTGTTTGCAAGAAATGGTTCTCCGATATCATACGTGCTATCGCCGTTTGTATCGGTAAATGCAAATCCGGAAACAACACCAAGTTGATATATTCCAAAATTTTTGTCGGTGAAGATTGTTCCACTGAGTATTGCAACATTGTATTCGCCGGAAGATGTAGGAAGGGTAACATACATATTTGACGGCTTTTCAATTTTTACGATGTATGTTCCAATTTTTACGTTGTTAAAAATATAGAAACCGTTTGCATTAGTAGTTACCGTATCTGTTTTCAATGTTCCAATTAAAAAAATGTTCCAATTTGCAAAAATATTTTCGTCCAAATCGTGCGTGCTGTTCCCATTCATATCATTGAAAACTGTTCCCGAAACAATACCGAATTGAGAATTTCCAAAATGGCGATTAGTAACTTGAGAACCGCTTTGCACTTGAACTGAATGGAATCCGTTTTCGGGAAAAGTTCGGTACCATCCGTTTTGCAATGTTTGCGTAACAATGAATGTGCCGGATTTTAAGCCGGAAAATGTATAGTTACCGTTGTTGTCAGTAAACGTTGAATCATTTAACGAAGGACCAGAGATTTTGATTATCCAGTTTGTGTCGCCTGGTTCGCCGGGGTCTTTAAGAGAATTACCATTTTTATCTTCAAACAACGTACCGGAAATACTTGCTTTTTGGAAGTTTCCGAAATTTCTGTTTGATGCTATTGTTCCGCTGTTGATTAAGACGGAATGACATCCGTCATTAAACGGCTGTGTTTGTGTCCAACCAGTTTGTAATACATGACAAATAGTATAATTTCCAAGAAGAAGATTGGTGAATGTATAACTTCCGTTGAAATCGGAAACTTTCGAAGCCGTATCCGTTCCGGAAATTTTTACCGTCCACCCGGATAATCCCGGTTCACCGATATCTTTTGAAGCATTACCATTTAAATCGTTGTACACAAAACCGCTGATTGTTCCAAGTTGATAATTTCCGAAATCTTTTCCTACACTGTTTGTACCACTGATAACTGAAACAATATGTGTGGTTTCAGGGGGAAACGATTGGATCCATCCGAGAAGTTGTTTTTCTGAAAGAGTGTATGTTCCTTTTGGAAGTTTTATGAATTGAAAATTGCCGTCGCCATCAGTGAGAACAGAATCTTTTTTCGTACCGTTGATATAAATTGTCCAATTGGGAATTCCGGATTCTTCAAAATCGCGTTCGCCGTTTCCATCAACGTCGTTAAATTTCGTTCCTGAAATTTTTCCGAATTGAAAATTGCCAAAATTATTTCCGCTTACTGTTGCTCCGCTCATAACAGTTACCATATAGTTGGAAAGAATCGGATACGTTTGCTCCCAAGCGGATTTGGTTTCTTCGCGGAGTGTATAGTCACCGGGATACACATTTTTAAACGTAAATACTCCAGTAGAATCGGAAAGGACGGAATCTGTTTTTGAAGTTCCTTGCAAATAGACTTTCCAGTTTGAAATTTTTGGTTCGCCGAAATCTTCAGCGTTGTTTCCGTTGATGTCGTTGAAAATATACCCTGTTACTCTTCCTAATTGAAAATTACCAAATTCAAGTTCGGAAACTATGGAGCCGCTTATAATCGAAACAGCAAATGTACCCGGCGCTGCTGGAGTAGATTGAACCCATCCTTGTTGCGTAACTTGACTTACAGTATAATTTCCAACAGGTAAATTATTGAATTGAAATTTTCCCGTTGCATCAGTAAATTGTTGGTCAGTAATTGGTCCGCTGATTTTTACTAACCACGCAGGAAGCAATGTATCGCCTTGTTCGCGTGTCCCGTTCGAATTAAAATCGTTGAAAACATTTCCACCGATAGTTCCGTATTGAAAATTACCGAAGTTGATGTTGTTGATAATTGTTCCGTCGTTATTGATTGCAAGTGAAGTTGAACCGTCTTCTGGTTCTGTTATAAACCATCCAAGAGGCGTTTGTTCCGAAAGCGTATATGTTCCCGTTATGACATAATAGAATATGTAATAACCGTTTTCGTTCGTTACAACGGAATCTTGCTTCGGACCTGCAAGATAAATTTTTATTCCTTGAATTCCTGATTCCGATGGGTCTTTTGTTCCGTTTCCGTTGACATCATTGTAAGCAGTTCCGGAAATTGAAGAAAGCAAATGATTGCCAAAATTTTGTCCAGTAATAATCGAACCGCTCGAGATGGAAATATTGTGAGTTCCGTTTTGCGGAGAAGAACGAATCCATCCGATTTGCATTTCTTCTGTAATGGTATAATTGCCAACAGTTAAACCCGAGAAGGAATAATTTCCGTTTGCTTCAGAAAGGATGGAATCAATTTTAGTACCGCTTAATTTGATTTTCCAGTTTTCTAATCCTGCTTCATTTGCATCTTTTATACCGTTATTATTCAAATCGTTAAATGCAATTCCGGAAACAATTCCGAGTTTGAAATTTCCGAAATTGACTTGCGTAGCATTTTCTCCGCTGACAAGCGTAACAGAATGAGTGCCGTTGTTTTCAGGGAACGTTTGCTTCCATCCATTTTGCAATTGTTCAGAAACGATATATGTTCCGACAAATAAATTTTGAAACGTATAATTTCCGAGGGCATCGGTTGTTGTCGAATCATTTTTGGGACCGGAAATTTTTATTTTCCAGTTTGCAAGAATCGGTTCTTCATCACCTTTTATACCATCACCATTTACGTCGTTCCATTTTCTTCCGCTTATAGATGCGACACGGTAATTTCCGAAATTTTTTCCAGTTATATGCAAACCGGAAGTTATATAAATGGAATATGTTCCGCCCGATGGAAGCGATTGCACCCATCCGTTTTGAAGAACTTCTGAAACAGCGTATTGTCCAATTTGTAAATTGATAAACGAATAATTTCCGTTTACGTCTGTAATTGCTGAATCGGTTTTTATTCCGCTGAGTTTTATTTTCCAGTTTGCAAGAATAGGTTCACCGTTTTCTTGAATTCCGTTACCGTTGACGTCTTCAAATTTTGTACCTGAAACAGAGCCGAGACGGTAATTTCCAAAATCGGAAGTTGAAGCATTGGTTCCGCTAACAACTGCGATTGCGTATCCATTGTTTGCGGGATACGACTGAATCCATCCTGATTGCACAACTTGGTTCACTTGATAATTTCCGAGAACGAGAGTATTATACGTATAGATTCCGTTTATATCAGTTACTGTCGAATCAGTTTTCGTTCCGGTAAGTTTTGTTTTCCAATTTACAATTCCGGGTTCTCCTGCATCTTTGACACTGTTTGCATTGATATCATCAAATATCTTTCCCGAAATAATTCCGTATTGAAAATTACCGAATGTATTGTTGTTTGAATGTAATCCTGCTGTAACGGAAATAGCGAATGTTCCGTTGTTTGCAGGAAGTGTTTGAAACCATCCGTTTGAAAGTATTTGAGAAACCGTATAATTTCCGATACGGAGATTCTGAAAAACATAATCGCCATTTGCATTCGTTGCTGTTGTTTCCGCTTTCAATCCGCTGGTGCGCAAATTCCAGTTTGAAATACCAGGTTCACCAACGTCTTTTGTTCCATTACTGTTAACATCATTGAATACAGAGCCGGCGATAGAACCAAGAAGATAATTTCCAAATTGCAAACTGGTAACTTTGAATCCGCTTGTCATTGTAATATTGAACACCCCTCCTGCAGGTGACGTTTGGTACCAACCGTTTTGCAGAACTTCTGAAACGGTATAATTTCCGCCTCGTAAATTTTGAAACGTAAATGCGCCGTTTGCATCTGTTACAACGGAATCATTTTGCGGTCCGTTTAATTTTATGTTCCAGTTTGCAAGAACATTTTCTCCCGCATCTTTTGAGCCGTTTCCGTTGATATCATTAAACGCTATGCCCGAAATTGAACCAAGTTTGAATAATCCGAAATCTCGATTGATAGAATGTGAACCGCTTTTGATAGTAATGGTGTACGGGAAATTATTTTCCGGAAGCGTTTGAATATTTCCCGGAGTTACGCTGATGGAAACAGTATATACACCATATTCAAGTTGAGAAAAAATATATTCGCCGTTTGCATTTGATTGAGTGATAATATCGTTATTCAATTGCACTTCAACATCTTGAATTCCCGATTCGCCGACGTCTTTTACGCCGTTGCCGTCAATATCGTTGAAGACAACGCCGGCAATACTACCAAGATTGAAATTTGCAAAGTTGCGATTGCTTGCAACAGTTCCGCTGAGCACCGATACGGAATAAGAAGTTTCCAGGGGAAACGTTTGCTTCCATCCGTTTTGTAATTGTTCTGAAACAGAATATATCCCGATGGGGAGTGAAGAAAAAGTATAATTTCCCAACGCATCCGATGTTGTAGTATCAGCAATTGTTCCGGCAAGATAGAATGTCCAGTTTTGCAGTGCAGGTTCACCCGCATCTAAGGTGCCATTTCCGTTGTAATCGTTGAATTTCATTCCGGTGATAATTCCGTTTTTATAGTTTCCAAAATCTCTTCCGACAAGATGAGAACCGCTTTCGATTGTTTCAGTGTATTTTTGCGTAGGAGGAAATGTTTGTGTCCAGTCGCTTTGAATTTCTTCAACAACGTTGTAAACTCCGGGGTCAAGATTTGAAAATGTATAATTTCCGTTTTGGTCAGTAAGAACAGAAGCAGAAGAAACGCTGGAAATATGTATTGTCCATTCAGCAATTCCCGGTTCTCCAATATCTTTTACGCCGTTTCCATTGACGTCTTCAAATTTGTGTCCGCTGATTGTTCCCAATTCAAAGTTGCCGAAATTTTTCTCGGTTACGTTTGTGTTGCTGAGAATTGAAACAGCAAATGTTCCGTTTCCGCCGGGAAAACTTTTTTTCCATCCGCTTTTCACTTCTTGGCTTACAATATAATTTCCAAGAGGAAGATTCGTGAAAAGATAATCTCCGTTATCATCTGTTAATGTAGAATCGTTTTTGATACCGCCGCTAATGAGCGTTCCCAAAATTTTTACTTTCCAGATATTTGCAATTCCTTGTTCTCCTACATCACGAATACCATTACCATTGATGTCGTTCCAAACATATCCGCTGATAGAACCGGAATGAACATTGCCGAAATTGATATCTGTTGTGTCGGAATCCATACGAAGCGAAAGCGTGTGTGTTCCCGATGGAGGATAGGTTTGTGTCCAGTTTTGTTGTAGAATTTCTCCGACGGAATAAATTCCTGCGTATAAATTTTCGAGAACATAATTCCCGTTCGCATCCGTTGTAGAAGTGTCGGAAGACAAAAGTCCATTCGTAAAAACTGTCCATCCGGAAAGTCCTGGTTCTCCAACATTGAATATACCGTTGGAATCCAAATCGTTGAATTTCTTTCCATTTATTCGCGCAATAGGATAACCAATGTATGCAGGAATACTTTTCCCTGCAGTAAAATCAGAAAATGACGAAACGCTGTCAATGAGTAATAAGTTGTTGATATCATCGTTTTCACCCGCCACGGGAAATGTCCACGAAGGAGCATCGTATTTACCTACAAGAAGATTACTTTCTACTACCCCTGAGTACAAATCACTTTCTATATACTTAAAAGTAAGATTTGCATTGAATGAAGAAATGTTGCCGCTTTTTGAAATTGTCCAATATCGTTTTATTACGCTGTCGGAAAATTGCGTGTTAGGATGAGTTTGCGCAGTTGTTTTTACCGAAATAGTTCCGTTTCCGATGAGAGAAGTGAAATTCATTGTTACTGGAGAATAACCGTTACTGGTACCGACAGGAAAATATTTTGTTCCCTGAGTCGCAATATTAACGTTTAATGTTCCGTCAACATATCCGTTTATTGCAAAAAGTGAATCTCCGTTCTCGATAGTTAACGTTTTTGCGAGTGGATTAAGTCTTCCGTTTTTCAATGAACATAATCCGGTAACGGTCAAATTTTTGTTCAATGCAACAACAGAAAGCGAGTTAAGAAACAAACGACTTACCGATGTTGTCGAAAGTTCGTTGTCGGTAAGAAGAGAATCTGCATTGTTATATACTAATGTATAAGAAGCGGGAAAAGAAAACGTTCCGTTCATTTTTCCCGAAGTTCGTGTGATTATTGCTCCTGAAGAAATTGTTACCGAATTGGTAGCAGTAGAAAGTGTTCCGCTTTGCAACCATAATTCACGAGAAAGAATGATAGATTTGTCAAGAGTTACAGAAGTAGGATTACTGATTTTCAAACGCGGAGTTGCCGCGAGTAATTCCGTTGAAGTATTTTGCAACGCACTTCCAGCGTACACCAGCCACATATTAGTTCCGCGATTCAACGTTCCTGTTGTTCCGATGACAGAAGTTCCGCTATAAACTAGCGAATCGCTGATAGTAATCGAATTTCCCGATCCAATCGTTTTTGTTCCTGTTCCGCTTATTTTCAACCCGCTATAGGTGATGTTGGGCCAGATATTTTGGTCTCCGTTTCTTGCATATTCCAATAAACTCCCTGCAGATAAGTCGAACGTTGGCGCAGCAGTAAACACTGTAGTAGGGCAACTCGATTTTAAATTGCCACCGGAACGAATTCTCATCGTGTTCACTGCTATCGTGCTGTCAATTTCTAACGTTCCATACAGTATGATTGAACTCATCCGTTGTGTGTACGTAGAAATACGTGATAAATGTTTTACTCCTTTCAGTGTTGCGCCGCTGTTGACGTACAAATGTCCCGTATTGCTCAATCCGTTGGAATCAATGCGTAAATCTTTTCCGCTGACGTTGTATGTTCCGCTTGTAACAATCAGTCGCATAAATTTTACATCAGTTGAACTTGTAACTTCGACATTGGAAGGAACATTGATTTCAACTCGGAGACGATACAAACCCGCCCACCAGTTTGTTCCGATGATAACACCGGAAGATTGGCGTTTGAAGACTACTTTTGATTTTTGGTCTGTATCCGTAGTATTGTCAATTAACGATAATCCGGGAATGGTATTATCGCTTTCTAATTTTCCGTAGATCTCAATGATACCGGAAGCGCGAAAATTCAATCGTGTTCCGCTTGTTCCATTCACCGTTAAATTATTGCATTGCGCTGTATAAATTGCAGGAATGTAAATGGTAATCGTATCGTTATTAGGCGAAGTAACGGGAATAATTACATTGTCGTTGAGTGTCGGAATAGTTCCCGTACTCCAGTTCGTCGCATCATTCCATGCTCCGCTATCTACAGCAGTAATGGTAATTTGTGAAAACGAACGTAGTGAAAAACATATGAGAACCGCAACAAAGAAAAAATATTTCAGGTATTTCATAAACGATATTCTTGTTGAAAATACAATTGAAAAAATTAGTGAATAGTTAGCAATGCTTTTTTAAGTTTATTGAACGATTGTGAATCCTTAGGCGAATAGTGCATATCAATGTAAGCAATAGTTCCCGCCGTGTCAATAACAACAATCGTGCGTTTGTTATAACCGCTTTTTTTATCGTAACTGTTGTAGAGTTTCCCTGCGGTATGTTCGTGGTCGCTGAGTAGCGCAAACGGAAGGTCGAGTTCTTTTGCCCATTCGCGATGCGAATACGCATAATCACCGCTGATGCCGAAAAGAATCGCATTCAGGTTTTTAAGAGAAGTAAAATCGTCGCGCATTGTACACATTTCTTTTGTGCATCCATCGCTCCAATCCGCAGGATAAAACGCAAGCACAATCGGTTGTTTTCCGATATGTTTTGAAAGCGTGAACCCGCCACGAATGATTGTATCTTTCGTAGCAATATCAAGCGTAAAATCGCGTGCAGGAGAACCGATGTATAAATCTTCTGCAAAGGTATTCTTATTTAAAAGCAAGAGAAAAATGAAGAAATAAATGAACATTGCTACAATAATAATGAAAGTGATTTTTCACTTGAAATCTACAATAATGATAAAAATAAAACAACGAGATTCTGCAAAAAAATAAATTCATACCAATTTTTGAAACGTAACTGCAGCACGAACAAATCCTTGAAACATAGGATGCGGTTTCATTGCTCTACTTTTCAACTCGCTATGAAATTGTCCGGCAATAAAAAACGGATGTGAAGCGACTTCAATAATTTCAACTAAATCATTCTCTTTATAAACTCCGCTGAAAATAAGTCCTGCTTGTTCCAATTGCTTCCGAAATTTATTATTCACTTCGTATCGGTGGCGATGACGCTCTGAAATTGTCCTTGATTGATACAATGAAAATGCAAGCGAATTTTTTTTCAGTGTTATTTCGTTTGCTCCAAGACGCATTGTACCACCTTTTTGTTTAACTGTTTTTTGCGTTTCGAGCAAATCAATAACATTGTATGTAGATTTTCGGAATTCAGAACTGTGTGCATTTTTCATACCGCAAACGTTGCGCGCAAATTCGATAACTGCTGTTTGTAATCCAAGACAAATTCCGAGAAACGGTATTTTGCGTTCGCGTACAAATTGAATTGCCTGAATCTTTCCTTCGATTCCACGCTCCCCGAAACCGCCGGGAACAAGCAAACCTGAAACATCTTTCAAAAATTTTTCTGCTCCTTGTTCTTCAACATCTTCTGCGCGTATCCATTGCAATAGAACACGCGTATCGTTTGCGGCGCCGGAATGAATAAACGCTTCATTGATGCTTTTGTATGCATCAGGAGATGCAGTGTATTTTCCAACAACGGCAATCGTTACACGATGTTTCGGGTATTTAATATAGTGAAGAAATTTTTTCCACTCGGAAAGTTGTTTGTTCGGAGATTGTTTTGCGCGAAGTTCCAGTTTGTCGAGTACACGTTCCGCAAGTCGCTCATCGAACAATGCAACAGGAACATCATAACTTGAATTTACATCGTGTCCTTCGATAACATCGATCGGTTCAACGTTGCAAAATAATGCAATTTTCTTTTTCAAATCGTAATCGAGGTGATGTTCCGTTCTACAAATAATGATATCGGGATTTACGCCGATTTCTTGCAATTCTTTTACACTATGTTGTGTCGGTTTTGTTTTCAATTCGCCCGCTGCTTTGATAAATGGAACAAGCGTAACGTGAATGTTGAGTGAATTTTTTCTTCCGCGTTCCAAAGTAAATTGTCGTATTGCTTCAAGAAATGGAAGTCCTTCAATATCACCAACAGTTCCGCCAACTTCCGTAATGACAACATCGTACTCGTTACTGTTTGCAAGTTGACTGATACGTTCTTTTATGACATCGGTGATATGCGGAATAACTTGCACCGTTGCCCCCAAATAATCCCCGTGACGTTCACGTTGAATTACTTCATTGTAAATTTGTCCCGTGGTCGTGTTGTTTTCTTTTCGCATATCAATGTTGAGGAAACGCTCATAATGTCCCAAATCCAAATCGGTTTCGGCGCCATCGTCGGTAACAAAAACTTCACCGTGCTGAAATGGATTCATTGTTCCCGCATCTACATTGATGTACGGGTCAAATTTTTGAATTGTTACACGAAGTCCGTGCCATTTGAGTAAGAGCGCAAGTGAAGCGGAAGCGACTCCTTTTCCTAACGATGAAACAACACCACCGGAAATAAAAATAAATTTTGTTGAAGTTTCAGATTTCATAAATGAAAATTAAAATAAAACGCCGACAATTGCCGGCGTATTTGAATATAAAATGTTGTAAAGAAATCAACTGTTACGCAAACGTTCTCTCACTAATTCAGCATCCGCGAACGTATCAACGGCAATCGAATCAAACGTTGTAACAACAGTTTTTATTTTCCATCCATAATACAGCATACGCAATTGTTCCAGACTTTCTGCTTGTTCCAGTTCCGTGCGCGGAAGAATTGTGAATTGCTGCAATGCATTTGCGCGATATGCGTACAATCCGAGATGTTTGAAATATGGAAGATATTTTTGCGTTTCTCTTGTCGGAATATCTTTCATCACAAATGGAATAGGAAGTCGCGAAAAGTATAGCGCAAAGAAATTGTTATCCACGATAACTTTCGGCGTTCCCGGCGAATACAATTCTTCAGTCGTTTCAATTTTTTTTATCGGCGTGCAAACGTGAATGGAAGAATTTGTAAGAATCGGAACAATCGTTTCATCAATAATTTCTCCGCGCATAAACGGTTCATCTCCCTGAATATTGACAACAATTTGTGCGCTCGGAAATTCATTGGCAACGTATGCAACTCTATCGCTTCCCGACTGAAGAAATTCCGGCGTCATCATTGCAGTTCCGCCAAAACTCATCACTTTTGCGGCAATGCGTTCATCATCTGTTGCGACGATTATTTTCTCCAACAGTTGTGAATTGAGTGCGCCTTCGTACACGCGTTGTATCATCGTTTTACCGCAAAGGTCAACGAGTGGTTTTCCCGGTAATCGTGTTGAACCGAATCGTGCAGGAATAATTCCGATTATTTTTTCGTGAGACATTTTTTCATAAATAGTTAATCGTAATTCGTAAATTGCGATGTTATGGATATTGCAAAACTTCCGTGTGAAATCTACAATCCGAAATCATCCAATTACTTTCGGAACTTTGAAAAATTCTTCTGTTGCCAACGGAGCGTTTTTTAAAATTTCTTCTCGAGGAAAACTTGCTTTCACCCCATCTTCTCGAAAAACATTTTGCAATGGAAGTACGTGCGTTAACGTTTCAATATTTGTTGTGTCGAGTTCATTCAACTTGTCCATCATTTTCAAAATGCTGTTGAACTCGCTTGTGAACTTCACTTTTTCATTTTCAGAAAATTCTAATCGAGCAAGTTGAGCTATTTTGTCAACGTCGTTCTTTGTTACCATAAAATAAAGTGTTCGAGGATTCAAGTGGTCAAGGGTTCAAGTGATTGTCAAAGTTTGTAACCGCATTACTCACATCGCAAATCTCAAATCTCAAATCATTGTTCAACATAATGTTCTTCAATCGCTTTGTGAACTTCTTCCATCAATTTTTTTTCTGCGTCTTTATCCTGAGTTTGCGGAATGGAAATTGGTTTTCCTAAAATCAATGTTACGTTTCCCGATTGAATGCGAAACGATTTCTTCGGTAAAATCTTAAATGTTCCGTTTATCGTTAATGGAATAACGGGAACACCACTTCGAACAGCAAGATAAAATGGTCCGCGTTTGAACGATTGAAGTTTTCCATCTTTCGTTCGCGTTCCTTCGGCAAAAAGTAAAATCGAGCCGCCGTTTTTAATTCGTTGCGCTGCCACATCCAAACTTTCCATTGCGGACATTCCTTTGGTACGATGAATCGGCGTATGAATTTTTCCGTACCTTAATCCAAGTCCGAAAAACGGAATCCAATGTAACTCTTGTTTATACACAAATCCGATATTATCGGGAATTCCCGCAAGCACACATGGAATATCGAACATACTCGCGTGATTGGAAATGTAAATATGCGGTACAGAAAAATCAATATTTTCTCTACCAACAATTTCAAGTTGTATTCCTGCAATTTTCACAAGTTGTTTCCCAAAAAATTTTGATGCCGCTTTGTAAAAATTTCTTTTTTTGTCGAAAGGAAGAAAAAGTAAAATAACAGCAGGGACAAAAAATACGTGAACAAGAATTGTGAAAATGCGAAAGAAAGAACGTACCATTCTATAATTTTGCGGGCGAAAATCTATTAAAAAAATGTTTTGGAAAAAAAACATCAAGAGAAAAATCCTCCTTCGATTTTTAGTATATTTTTCACCAAAAAAAAACAGAACCTTTTTCTCAATTCAACAGATGAAACCAAGATATTTAAGTATTCTTTTTGTCGTCATTGGCATAATGGCGTATTATTATTTCCTTATGAATGTTCAACAACACGCTTCGATTGTATTTATCAATGGAAATGTTTATACGTGCAACGATAAGCAACCGACAGCGGAAGCAATAGCCATTTCCGGCAATAACATTATTGGAGTTGGAACCAACGAATATATTTTAAAACATTACCGAACAAACGACACGCTCGATTTGCAAGGAAAAACAATTGTTCCGGGATTAATTGACGCGCATGCTCATATACTTGGTTTGGGAAATGCGTTGCAAATATTGAATCTTGTCGGAACAACATCGGCGGAACAAGTTGCAGATATAGTGCAGAAAAAAATTTCGGAAACGGAAAGCGATTGGATTTTTGGAAGAGGATGGGACCAAAATGATTGGAGCGAAAAAAGTTTTCCTTCGCATCACATCCTTGATGAAGTTAGCGGAAAAAAGTTTGTTGTTCTCACACGAATTGACGGTCACGCAATCTGGGTGAATAACAATGTTTTGGAATTATCGGGAATTTCTAAATCTACGGTAATTCCCGAAGGAGGAAATATTGTGAAAGATGAAAACGGAAATCCAACAGGAGTTTTTATTGACAACGCAATAAATTTGGTTGAAAAAATTATTCCGGAAAAATCTGATGATGAAATTCAAAACACAATATTACTCGCTGTCAATGAATGTGTAAAACTTGGACTTACGGAAGTTCACGATATGGGTGTGGATTTAAAAGTATTGAAAGCGTACGAATCACTTATAAAAAACGATGCATTGCCGTTGCGGATTTATGCTGCAATTTCTCATCCTCAAGATTCACTGAACAACGAGCAAAAAGAGATGTGGGATTCTTTTTTCTATTATGGTCCGCTCATCAATTATCACGATAGATTAACAGTTCGTGCGATTAAGATATATGCCGATGGAGCATTAGGTTCACGCGGAGCAGCACTGATTGAATCATATTCCGATGATAAAACGAATCGTGGATTAACAATGCTGAGTGAAAAAAATATCGAGGAGATTTGTTCAACGGCGTTGCAAAAAGGATTTCAAGTTTGCACACACGCTATTGGCGATAGAGGAAATCATATCGTATTGAACGCGTATGAAAATGTTTTGAAAAATTACAAAGGAAATCCTCCACGCTTTCGAATTGAACATGCGCAAGTTCTTGAGCCGAGCGATATTCCACGTTTCAGAAAATTGAAAGTAATTCCAAGTATGCAGCCAACGCACGCAACATCTGATATGTATTGGGCGGAAGAGCGATTGGGAAGCGAGCGCGTGAAATTTGCGTATGCGTGGCGCTCGATTTTGAATACGAAAATGCTCATTGCCGGCGGTTCTGATTTTCCCGTTGAAAGTCCGAATCCGATTTTAGGATTTTTCGCTGCTTGCACTCGCGCCGCTCAAAATAATTATCCCGAAAACGGTTGGTATGGTTCGCAAAAAATGACGCGAGACGAAGCATTGAAAGCATTTACGTTTTGGGCAGCAGATGCGGCATTTGAAGAAGATTGGAAAGGAACAATCGAAGGAGGTAAAGTTGCCGACTTTACGATTCTTTCCAAAGACATAATGCGCGTTCCGCAAAAAGAAATTCTCGATGCGGAAGTTGAGATGACGATAGTGGGAGGGAAGGTAGTGTATAGGAAAAATTCAATTACACAAACGAACTAAAATATTTTCACATTTAATGTTAAAAAATATGAGTATCAAAGAACAAGCAATAAATGTTATTAAAACTCTTCCCGAAAATTGTACGATGGAAGATATCCAATATCATCTTTACGTTCGAGAAAAAGTGGAAAGGGGAATACGTGCAATC
>VGWC01000002.1 GCA_016873775.1 Ignavibacteria bacterium
AATTTTTCTTTCGTGTAAATTCGTGCAATTGGTGGCAGAAAAATTTATTTCAACAAAATCATCTTCTTCGTTTCAGAAAACTTTCCCGATTGCAACCTATAAAAATACATCCCGCTCGAAAGTTTGCTTGCATCAAATTCTATTTCGTGTTCGCCTGCTTGGAGTTCTTCATTGTTGAGTAACGTTGTTACTTCTCTTCCAAGAATGTCGAAAACTTTCAATGTTGTTTGTAGGGGCAATTCATGAATTGCCCCTACGGGAATTTCAAATCGTATTGTTGTTGTCGGATTAAACGGGTTGGGATAGTTTTGTAACAACAGAAAATCTGAAGGTAATTTTTCTTGTTCTTCGGGAACAAAGGTAATTCCTCCGTTCGTCGTTTTCATTACAACACCATTATCTCCGGCAATCCATCCAACTAAACTATCATTGAAGTACATCGAATGAATAGCCGCAAACGTTCCCAACGAACTTGTTCCCCATGAATTTCCACCGTTAGTTGTTTTATAGAAAATTCCGTTATCACCCGCAACAAAACCCAATGTTGCATTGAGAAAAAATACTGCTCGCAACCGTTGATTTCCTTTCCCAATATTTTGCGGTTCATACCAAACAGTTCCACCGTTTTCCGTTTTCAACACTTTCCCATTGTCGCCAACTGCATACACAATTTTCGTATCAATAACGGAAACAGCATATAAATGTATTCCTGAACGAATCGCTTGCACAATCCACGAACTACCGTTGTTCGATGTTTTCAAAATCATCATCGAATCGCCCACAGCAAAAGCAAACGGCGACAACGGTTGCGGCGAAAATTTTACATTTCGCAAACGCAATTTTGTTCCGGAACTTACCGAACTCCAAACTGCGCCTCCATCCGTTGTTTTATATACTGTTCCACTATCGCCAACAATAATTCCATCAAACATTGAAGTAAAAGAAATTCCGTTGAAGTTTTTGAACGTAGTAATCGTTGTATCCGGAAACCACGTCATACCGTCATCTGTTGTTTTTCTTACAATGCCCGAATCGCCGCAAATCCATCCGCGACGCGATGGTGAATTAACAAATGCAACACTGTTAAAACTCTTCGTGAACGTTCCGCCATATTGAACATCAAAAGAATTTCCTCCCGATTGTGTTCGATGAATCAAGCCGTTTGCTCCAACAATCCATCCTGTTTGCGGCGACACAAAAACAATGCTCCGTACATTACTTTGCGTTCCTTTGAGTTGCGAATTCCACAATGTTCCGCCATCAGAAGTATAAAGGATTGTACCGTTTTCACCAACACACCATCCACGCAATCTGCTCGCAAAAACAATTCCACGCAGGTAATAATTCGACTGTGTTGAAACAGTTGTCCACGAACTTCCATCAGTAGTTTTTAAAATTTTTCCTGAATCGCCGGAAATCCACACAAGAATTGAATCATACGTGTATATACTGAATAACTTTGTACTAACATTCGATGCTTGTTCCAGCCACGAACTACCGCCATTCGTAGTTTTATAAATTGCACCTCCATCGCCAACAACATAACCGCGTTTGTTTGTCGCAAGTGCAACAGAATAAAATGTTCCCGCAAAACTTGGGGGAGTTTCTTTTGTCCAAGTTCTTCCGTTGTTGGTTGTTCGTAATATTCTTTTAAAGCCAACAGCAATACCGGTTTTTTTGTCAGAAAGAAATTGTAACGCATATAAATTTTCCACAACATCGGAAGTGAGCATATTCCATAGCATTCCTTGATTTGTTGTTTTTAAAATCAACCCTGAATCGCCAACAACGTATCCCGTATCTGCATCTACAAACCAAACTCCGCGCAATCGTTTTGTCGTCGGAAGAGAAACAGTATTCCATGTTGCACCTTGATTCAACGTCTTCAGCAATTTCCCATTTTCACCTACGGCAAATCCGCTGGAAGTACTGATAAACATCAAGTCGTTCAATGTTTCGGAAATTCCGTTTGTTAAGGAAATTGCTTGCCAATTACTGCCGCCGTTGATGGAACGAAGTGTTGTGCCAAATTCTCCAACAGCAAGAACGCGCATAGAATCCACTGCATATACGGCAGAAATATGATTCGCTTGAGGAAGAGGATTTTGCCACGTCCACGTTTGTACTTGCGATAGCGCATTGAAACTACCACAGAAAAAACATATTGCTCCGAAAACTAATGTTCGTACAAAAATAGAACTATTCATAAACAATCTCCCGATGTGTTATATTTCGATTGGTACTAATTGTAAAATTTTCTCCAATGCTTCGATGAATTTTTCGTTTTGTTCTTCGGTTCCAACGGTTACGCGAAAACAGTTCGGCAAGAAAAACGCTTTCAACGGACGCACAATAATTCCTCTGCGAAGCAACTGTTCATACAACACCGTTACTTTCATTTCGCTTTCACATTCAATCATCAAAAAATTTGCATACGACGGAATACATTTGAATCCCATCGCTGTTAACGATGCATATAAAAATTGCATTCCTTTTCGATTCATTTCCAACGATTGTTCCATAAACTCTTTGTCTCGTACTGCACCTATTCCCGCAGCAATAGCAAGGGTGCTTGGCTCGAACGGTAATTTCACTTTCAACAAATTGGAAATCAATTCATCGTGTGCAAAACCGTATCCGATGCGTGCTCCGGCAAGTCCATAACATTTTGAAAACGTGCGAAGTGTTATCACATTATCGTAACGATAATGCATAGAATCGGGATATTCGGAAAACTCTTGCGCATATTCAAAATATGCTTCATCATAAATTATTAATACGCGAATGGGAACGTATTTCATAAATTCATCAAATTCTTCTTTGGAAAAAATCGCTCCCGTAGGATTGTTGGGATTCGTGAGATAAATGATTTTCGTATGCTCGTTTATTTGTTTTGCGATTGCTTTCAAATCAAAATGATAGTTGTTGTACGGAACGTATGTTGTTTTCACTCCCCGCGATTGAGCAAGTACACGAAATCCGATAAACGGCGCTTGTGTCGTAAGCATTTCATCATCGTCGCAGAGAAATGTGCGAATGATGTTTGCCATAATACTTTCTGAACCGTTTCCGATGATAACGTTTGCCATTCGTACGTGAAATTTTTCTGCAAGAATTTCGCGCAATTGTATTCCGCCATCAGGATAGAGATATACATCATTCATCGCTTTTATCATTTCTTCTCTTGCAAGCGGCGATGGTCCAAGCGGATTTTCATTTGATGCAAGTTTGATAACGTTGGAAAGACCAAATTCTCGCTGAAATTCTGAAATCGGTTTTCCGGATTTATACGGTTCTAATTCTGCGATGTATGATGGAACAAGCGGCACAGTTTCTCCTGTTTTTTTGACGGCAAAAGATAGGAATTTACATTGGGAATCCAAAGCAAATGCAACTCCATAACGTATGAAAGACAAACCTGTATTTTTTCATTCAGCATTTGTGGTGCTGTTTCACAAGAGTTGTTGGTATTTCATCACGACCATTGATTGTCGGGGAAAAATTTCTCTTTGTATTCTCTATTTCCAATTTATCAACGCTTCCGAGGCATTACCGAATTGTCAATCAATTTCTTTCACAATCATTGTTTTTTTATTTTACACCGCGTTTCTCTATGGCGAAATCAATTACACAACCACAATCAATTTCTCCTCTCGATACTTCAGTTCAATTTCTGAAATCCATTGGACCTGCGCGAGCAAAATTATTGGAAAAAGAATTTGGCATTACAACCGTCCGCAATTTTCTTTTTTATTTTCCGTATCGTCATATTGACCGTTCGACGACAATTCACGTTAAAGATTTATTTCAGTGGAATTATTCCGAACCCAAAAGTGTAACGCTCGTCGGAACAGTAGAAGATTTTTATTCCTCGCATAAAACTCATCCTAATCCGAATAAAATTGTTCCTTTCAATCTCATCATTGCAGACGAAACTGGAAGATTTGTGTTCACATTTTTTCGTCCGCAAAAAACAATAAAACAATACTGGATGAATCGTTTCACGCGCGGAGAATCAATTGCGCTTTCTGCTACATTTGAAAAACGCAACAACCAACTCAAATACACCAACGTTGAATACGATAAACTCACCGAAGAAGGAATGCAATATCACACGGGAGGAATTGTGCCGCTGTATTCATCTACCGAAGTATTGCGCGATGCGGGATTGTGGAGTTCGACATTTCGCGTTATTATGCATTCGACGTTACCGAAATACATCGAACATATCGAAGAATTTTTCCCAGAACAATTCTTGCAAAGGAATAATTTATTTTCACTGCGCAATGCAATTCAGGAATATCATTTTCCAACGTCGCTTACGAACGTTGATAAAGCAAGAAAGCGTTTGGCGTTTGAAGAATTATTTTTCTTTCAACTGCTTCTTGCTTTTCGAAAAATACATCTTGATACAATTACAAACGGAATTTCATTTCACGTTGCAAAAGGAGGATTACCACGGAAACTTTTGGATGCACTTCCGTTCCACCTCACCAATTCGCAAGAAACTGTTTTGAAAGAAATTATTCATGATATGCAATCGAACAAACCGATGAACCGCTTATTACAAGGCGACGTGGGAAGCGGAAAAACCATTGTCGCGGTACTTGCTATGGTAGTTGCAATTGAAAACGGTTATCAATGCGCGCTAATGTCGCCAACGGAAATTCTTGCAGAGCAGCATTTCAGAACATTGAAAAATTTTCTTTCATCGCTTGAAATCAATATCGAATTACTTGTCGGAAACCAAAGAACAAAATTGCGGAAGGAAATTTTATCCAACATTGAAAGCGGAAAAACTAACATCGTTGTAGGAACGCACGCATTGATTCAAGAAAAAGTTACGTTCAACAAACTTGGTTTCATCGTGATTGACGAGCAACATCGTTTCGGCGTAATGCAAAGAACAGCAATGCGAGAAAAAGCAAACGGAATTGAACCCGATGTTTTGATAATGACAGCAACGCCAATTCCGCGAACGCTTTCGATGACACTCTACGGCGATATGGACGTTTCAACCATTACCGAACTTCCGAGCAACAGAAAACCAATCATAACGAAAATTGTATCGAAAGAAAAGTCGAAGAAATTGAAAGAATTCCTTTTCAAAAAAATAAATGAAGGAAGACAATTATATATCGTATATCCGTTGATTGAAGAATCAGAAAAATTGGATTTGAAAGCCGCACTCGATGGATTTGAAATTTTACGAACACAAACATTTCCGCACTTGAAAGAACGCATTGGAATAGTTCACGGAAAATTATCGAGCGAAGAAAAAGATGATACAATGAAAAAGTTTCTTGCGCACGAATTGGACATTCTCGTTTCAACAACCGTGATTGAAGTTGGTATTGATGTCCCGAATGCAACTGGAATGGTCATTGTGAATGCAGAACGATTCGGACTTTCGCAACTTCATCAACTTCGCGGAAGAGTTGGAAGAGGAAGCGAACAATCGTTTTGTTTTTTGCAAACAAATGATGAAAACAATATACGTTTGAAAACAATTGCGAAAACAACCAATGGATTTCACATTGCAGAAGAAGATTTGCAACAACGCGGGCCCGGAGATTATTTCGGAACACGGCAAAGCGGAATCCCGGAATTTCACCATGTGAACTTTGGGGAAGATAAAGAACTTTTTTCCGCGGCACGAACAGAAGCATTTCACATTGCAGAAACCGATGCACAACTTCGACTTCCGCAACATCAAAAAATAAAAAATGAATTTGAAAAAAAATACAACGAGAGAATGAACATTGCAAGTAGTTAGAGCCGAAGAAAGATATTATGCTAAAGAATATTTTTCAAAACGATTTCCCGCGCATGCTTCAATACTTACTTCAACACTTTTTTTCTCAATGTTTCTTTTCTCATTTTTATCCCGAAAAATTTTTCTGTTATGCTACTCATTATTCCTGTTATAGAAATCAAAAACGGAAAATGCGCTCATATTGTGCAAGGAGGAATGGAACAACCGTTTCTTGATGACCCCGTTGAAATGGCGAGAATGTGGCGAAAAGAAAATGCAAAGTGTCTCCATATCACCGATATTGATGGCGCTCGCATCGGAAAAATAGTGAACACGCACGTTATTTCCGAAATTGTTCGTTCCGTAGATATCCCCATCGAACTTACCGGAGGAATTAGAAATTTTGAAGAAGTGAACAAAGCGTTTTCGCTTGGTGTTGCACGCGTTATTATCGGAACAATGACGATTGAAAAACCCGAAGATGCTATTCGCTCGTTGCAAACTTATGGACCAAGTACGGTAATTCTTGGTCTCGATTCACGGAACGGATTTGTAAAAACATACGGGGAAATTTCGGATACGGGATTACTTTCGGCTTCCGTCGCGCTGAATGCAAAACAGATGGGATTCACACGAGTTGTGTACAAAGATGTATTGCAATATGGAAAAATGATTGCTCCAAACTTCGGCGCTATTGAAACGCTGGCAAAACAATTACAAATGCAATCACAAGGAGTAAAAATGCGTATCACCATTGCCGGCGGAATCTCCAGTCTCAAAGATGTGCTTACGCTTCAAGGATACGAACCGCTTGGCATTGATTCCGTCATCATCGGACGTGCGTTGTACGAAAATTTGTTTTCTTGCCAACATTTATGGAGAATGAGTGAAGCGGGAAATTTTCCTTACACGGCAAAAATCTAATCAATGAATAACGAACTAACTAACTAACTAACTAACCAACAAACCAACAAACGAAATTGAAATTCACTGTTGTCGGACATATTTGCAAAGATTTTATTCATCCCAAGAAAAACGGAAAAGCAGAAAATATTGAACCGTTATGGGGAGGAATTTTCTTTGCCGTAGCAACGCTTGCCAACATCACTTCTTCCGATGATAAAATCTTTCCTGTTTTTCCTATTGGAGAAGACGATTATGACGCAATCATTGAGCGATTAAAACATTACCCCAATGTTGATACCGACGGTATTTACAAAATCAAAGGAGAAACGAATTCCGTCCACTTACTGTATTCAACAGCACAAACTCGCAGTGAATGCTCCAAAAATATTGCTCCTTCTATTCCATTGAAAAAAATTCAACCGTATCTGAAAACGGATGGACTCTTGCTCAATATGGTTTCGGGTTTTGATATTTCGTTGGAAACATTATACAATATCCGACTTGCTATCCGCGAACAAGACGTTATTTCACACATTGATTTACACAGCCTAACGCTCGGTATCAATGATGATTTTACACGCTTTCGAACACCGCTTATCGAATGGCGGCAATGGGCATTCATGATGAATACCGTACAGATGAATCAGGAAGAAGCAAAAAGTTTAACCGTAGAACGATACAGCGAAGAAATGCTCGCGAAACAATTGCTCTCCGTAGAAGTTCAACAGTGTATCATTACCAAAGGCGCAAAAGGTGTTTCGTTGTTTGTAGCAGAAGAACACAAACATATTTCACAACATACAATTCCTCCGGCTGAAAAAATAAAAACCATAGACGCAACCGGTTGCGGCGATGTTTTTTCTGCCGCGTTTTTATATCAATTTGTCAAATCGAAAAACCCGGTTGCATCCGCCGAATTCGCAAACCTCATTGCCGCAATCAATACGCAATACATCGGTTCTAGCGAAATTGATACCATTACAAATGCACAATTAGAAACAGAACATACACCCTTATGAACATCGCACTGATTGGCTACGGAAAAATGGGAAAAGAAATTGAATCGTTGTCAAAAGAACGCGGAACAGTTATCAAAAAAATTTTTACTCGAGAAAATAATAGCGCGGGAAAATCCCTGAACAAACAATCCTTAAAAGATATTGACCTCTGTTTCGAATTTTCTGCTCCCGACGAAGCGTATTACAATATTGAAGCGTTGATTGCGGCTAAAAAAAATATTGTGTGCGGAACAACAGGATGGTTTGACAAAATTTCTTCCGTAAAAAAACTCGTAGAAGAACATCAGATCGGTTTTGTGTATTCTTCGAACTTCTCTCTGGGAATGAATATTTTTATTAGCACAGTTGAGCGCGCCGCTTCGCTTCTCAACCGTTTCAACGAATACGATGTAAGCATTCACGAAACACATCATGTTCGCAAACCGGATTCGCCTAGCGGAACAGCGTTTGCGCTCGCATCACTTCTTCTCCAAAATTTTCCACGCAAAACAGAAATCATCACGGAAACGGCTCACCAACAATTGCAACCGCATCAACTGCACGTTTCTTCAACTCGCATCGGAAACGTCGTTGGACAACATACCGTCTTGTTTGATTCCGAAGTGGATTCGCTCGAATTAATTCACACAGCAAAAAATCGGCGCGGATTTGCATTAGGTGCAATTATCGCTGCCGAATGGCTGTATTACACTCAACAGAAAGGATTTTTTACGATGAAGGACGTTCTCGGATGAAACAGCAAACAATCTTATTCCGTGGCACTGGAACCGCACTCATTACTCCATTCACGAAAAAAAATACCATTGACGAACGCGCACTTCGCCGACTTATTGATTACCAAATCGAAGGTGGCGTGGAAGCGATTCTCCCTATCGGAACAACAGGCGAAAGTGCAACTCTTACCGAAGTGGAAATGCGTAAAGTTGTCGAAATTGTTGTTGCTCACAATAACAAACGAAAAATTGTTATTGCTGGTACCGGAACAAATTCGACAATGAAAACGCTTGCACTCTCCAAAAAAGCGCGCGACATCGGCGTTGATGGTTTATTGATAGTCGGTCCCTACTACAACAAACCGACGCAAGAAGGATTTTATCAGCATTATGCGAATATTGCCGAACATATTGAACTTCCCATCATTATCTATAACGTGCCATCGCGAACAGGTTCCAACATCACCGCCGAAACTACGTTGAAACTTGCTGAAACGTTTCCCAACATCGTTGGCATAAAAGAAGCGTCGGGAAATTTCGAACAAATTATGGAAATCCTTCGCAATCGTCCGAAACAATTTGCATTGTATTCCGGTGATGATGCCGTAACGCTTCCGATGATTGCACTCGGAGGCGATGGCGTTGTTTCCGTTATTGCCAATCAAGCCCCGAAAATGTTTTCCGAAATGGTACGTTTGTGTTTGCAAGAAAAATTCCGCTATGCCTCCGCTCTGCATTATCAACTGCTTCCCTTAATGAATTTCAATTTTATTGAATCCAATCCTATCCCCGTAAAAACTTCTCTTGCAATGATGGGTCTTATTGAAGAGAATTTCCGTTTGCCGCTCATTCAACTGAGCAGTAGAAATCGTCCGAAACTGGAAGAAATACTGAAAAATTTGAAGTTGATTTCTTAAAGAGGGCTTTGCAAAACCATAAAATGGAAACTGTCATTGCGAGCGAAGCAATCTCTTCGAAATGACGCACTTTATACATTTTGCGAAGACTTCTAATACTGAAGTAGAGCATTCACCCGAAAGCAATCAATTGCTCGATTTCACAAATTTTAAAGATGCAGAATTGATACAGTATCGTAATCCTGTAGGTTTGGGTCCGTCGTCGAAAACATGTCCCAAATGAGCATCGCAGCGATTGCAAAGAATTTCTATGCGACTCATTCCGTACATATTGTCTGTTTGCTCTTTGATGTTTTCTTTGGCAACGGGAGAAAAGAAACTTGGCCATCCGCTTCCGGATTCAAATTTTGTTTCGGAAGAAAACAGCGGGAGTTCGCAGCAAACGCAGGAGTACACTCCTTGTTCGTGATTATTCCAATACGTTCCTGTAAATGCTCGTTCGGTTCCTTTTTTCCGTGTTATGCAAAATTGTTCGTTCGATAATTGCGCTTCCCATTCGTCATCTGTTTTTATGATTTTTTTGTGCATAGTTGTTGAATCATTTTGTCGAAAATTGCTTTTCGTTGATTGTGGAGGTACGTTGTTGGATTTGTTTTCCGTACAGGAATAAAAAACATTGCAAAGGAAAAGAGCAACTGTTATGAAAGAGGATGTCATTGTGTTATTTCAGCAAGATAATCTTTGTTGATAGAGATGATGATGGCGTTTGGAAATAAACAATATACAAACCGCTTGCAATAAACGTTCTCGCAAACGGAACTTCATACGTTCCCGCATCCATCCATTGGTTTTCCAATAGCGTTGCAACGACTTTTCCCGAAATATCGAAGATACGCAGTGAAATATGCGCTGGTTCTGTTTGCAGAAAACGAATGTTGGTTGAAGCGTTGAAAGGATTGGGATACGATGAAATCAAACGAAACGAAGGTAACGAGTTTTCTTCTTCAGAAACTGCATTCGGTTCGTACGCCGTAAGAACAACATTTTCTCCGAAATTCCACTCGTCTTCCGTAGGAATACCGTTGAGATTGACACTGTTCGCAACCGCATACAATGTATCGGCGCCCGGAATGAATGGCGCGGTATAAGAAAAATTCCATCGTATCAAACCGGTTTCGGAAGGACGAAGCGGCGCGGTGCAGGTAAGTTCACTATCCAACACAACGAGAAACGTATCCAAAGAAGAAAGCGAACCGCGCAAAACTGCAACATTCATTCCCGCCGCGGAATCGGGACCGCCATAAACAGTGAGCGTATAATTTGCCGTTTCTCCGAGTGCAACCGAATCGGGTCCTGCAATCGTTATGTTGACATTGGGTGAGTGAAATTCATTATGGCAAACACAGCCAACACCGTTCTTTCGGGTAAGACCGACTTGCCTGCACGTTTTTTTTATGTCGTTGAATCCAAGAAAGAACATTCCAACAAGACATACAACGAGAAAAAAGGCATACTTCGAGAACATTATGGTGTAAAGATTTATTTTGAGAAAATAAAAGAAGAAAAATGTTGTTCGCAAAAATTTCCGAAGAAGTATTTCTCCTACGCGAAACTCATTTCTTTGTTTCGGTGTTTTTTTACCGTTCTATTTTTAGGTATTTTTTCCCCGCTTTAAAACTGTATGAAACAACGTGAAACCCTGACAGAACCCAAGGGAACTATCCTTTGGGTTGACGACGAAATCGAACTCCTTCGCCCGCATATTCTCTTCTTAGAAGATAAAGCGTACGACGTAGAAACGGCATCCAACGGCGATGATGCACTGGAACTTGTTCGCCATCAACTTTTTGACATTATTCTGCTTGACGAAATGATGCCTGGAATGGGCGGCTTAAAAGTGCTGGCAGAAATCAAATCTCTTCGTCCCGGAATTCCTGTTGTTATGGTTACAAAAAACGAAGCGGAAAGTTTGATGGAAGAAGCCATTGGGGACAAGATTTCAGATTACTTAACGAAGCCGGTTAATCCTTCGCAAGTGCTGTTGACAATTAAAAAAATCCTCGAAGGAAAGAAAATAACTTCCGAGCATTTGCAAAGCGATTACGTCCGCGAGTTTAACCGTATTTCTGCATCGTTATCTACGGGATTGCTCGCGAATGAATGGCTCGAACTTTATACAAAACTTACTCGATGGGCAATAGATTTTGACGAACATCCGGAACTGGGATTGCGACAAACGCTGAATGACCAGTTTCGTGAAGCAAATATGGAGTTTGGAAAATGTATTGATAGAAATTACACAAAGTGGGTTTCATCAACTCCTGATAAACGTCCAACGTTTTCGACGGACATCGTGGATAAATATCTCATTCCGGAACTGCAAAAAGATAAATCTGTTTTTTTTTTCGTAATAGATTGTATGCGTCTTGACCAATGGTTTGTGTTTGAGGAAATTCTTCGTGAATATTTTACTGTAAAACGCGATGCGTATTTTTCTATCCTACCAACGGCAACTCCTTATTCCCGCAACGCTATTTTCAGCGGCTCGTTTCCCGACGAAATTGAAAAACGGTATCCGGAAATTTGGGCAAAATGGGAAGATGATGAAAACAGTTTGAATAAATTTGAGAAAGAAATGCTCGACAAATTACTGGAGCGAAGAAAGATTGCAATGAAGCCCGAACAAAAATACATCAAAATTCTCGATGGGGGTTACGGCAGAGGTATTGAACAAAATATTCTTTCGTACACTGCAAACCGTTTGACTTCAGTTGTTGTTAATTTTGTTGATATGCTCGCACACGGACGTTCCGATTCTCCGCTGTTGAAGGAAATTGCCCCTGATGAATCGGCTTATCGCTTGCTTACAAAAACCTGGTTTCTCTATTCTTCGTTATTCGGAATGTTGAAATCGCTTGCGGAACAAAAAAATGTTTCCATCATCATTACCACCGACCACGGAAGCATTCGTTGTTTGCGAAGCGCAAAAGTCATTGGCGATAAAGAAGCCGCATCAAATCTGCGATATAAATACGGACGCAATTTAAAATGCGACGAGAAGAATTGCATCTTTATCAAAAATCCAACGGATTACCGATTACCAAAACGCGGTGCCGCAATCAATTATATTATCGCAAAAGAAGATTATTACTTTGTGTACCCGACAGATTTTCATCATTACGTTACACAGTATCGCGATACGTTTCAACACGGCGGCGTTTCGCTCGAAGAAATGATTCTTCCGATTGCAACATTAGAACCGAAGTAATGAACAGTTCCGGCGACCCTTTCTTACCATCCACATTCGTTTCTCGTTCGGAAACAGATACAATAGATTTAGGAAAAACATTCGCACGCCAATTGCGTTCAAACGATATTGTTGCCCTGTTCGGAAATTTAGGAAGCGGAAAAACGCGATTTGTGCAAGGAATTTGTAACGCGTTGAACGTTGAACACAATATTTCCAGTCCAACGTTTACTCTTATCAACGAATACAAAAGCGACAAAGGAAAAATATTTCATTTCGATTTTTACCGTATCCATTCCGTTGATGAAATATTGCAACTGGGATTTTATGAATATCTGGAATCCGACGGAATCTGCATCATTGAATGGGCAGAACGCACAAAAGAATTTCTTCCTGCAGTTCGATATGATGTGTATTTTGAGTTCGGAGAAAATGAAAACGAAAGAATGATTTGCATAGAAAAATTCCTGAACGATGAGTATCCTCGGAATTGAAACAGCAACGGAAACTTGCGGAGTTGCACTTATGCGCGAGGGCATACTGCTCGACGAATTTTCACGAGAAGAAAAACATATTCACGCCGAACAACTTGTTCCAATGGTAGAGCAATTGCTCAAAAAAAATAATACAGAACTCGCATCACTTGATGGTGTCGCAATTTCCATTGGACCGGGCTCATTTACCGGTTTACGTATCGGATTAAGCGTTGCAAAAGGATTAGCGGAATCCGTCAATCTTCCGCTCGTTGCTGTTCCAACATTGACATCCGTTGCATTTGCTTTGAAAAATACGTTACACGCAAGCGAACAAACAATGGTATCTGTTTTGGAAATACAGCGAAATGAATTTGCCGTTGCATCATTTTCTTCGAAAAGATTTTTTGAGCATCATTCCGAAGTAATTTCTGTTTTGCAACATACGGATTCAACAGCAGCGATAGAACAATACTTTATGCAACGTAGCGAACAGTTATTACTCTGCGGTCCTGCATCGGAAAAAATATTTCGAGTGTTGCAGAACTATCATTCGCTCCAGGAAAAAATTTTTCTTGCAGGAAACGCATTTCGAAAATGTAACGCACGTTTTGTTGCATTCCTCGGAGCGCAACTTTTGCAACAGAATGATATTGCAGACATTCCATCGTTACAACCATTGTACGGAAAAGATTTTGTTGCAAAACAATCGACAATTTTTGCAAGAATAACAAGGAACAACAGTAACTAACTATACATTACTCTTATCAATTATTTATTGAACAATGTCCTGGTTTCGACGAAATAAAGAAAACATCTTAACAGAATCTACTGAACGCAATGAAACACCCGAAGGCGTGTGGACAAAATGCGAACGATGCGATGAAATTATTCACCGCAAACAACTGGAACAAAATTATTTCACGTGTCAGAAATGTGAGTACCATTTTCGTATAACGAGTTCAGAATATATTTCATTTTTTCTTGACGAACATTCGTTCAAAGAAATGGACAGAAAAATTCGTTCTGCCGACCCGTTGAAGTTTGAAGATACAAAACCTTATCGTACGCGTTTGCAGGCAACAATGAAGGCGACCAATCTCTACGATGCAATCAAAACAGGAACTGGAACAATTGAAAAAATTCCTCTCGTTGTCGGTTGTATGGATTTTTCTTTCATCGGAGGAAGTATGGGTTCTGTTGTCGGTGAAAAAGTCGCGCGCGCCGTTGACCAATCAAAACGAAAAAAACTTCCACTCGTTCTTATTTCTTCAAGCGGCGGCGCACGAATGATGGAAGCCGCGCTTTCGTTAATGCAACTTGCAAAAACCTGCGGAAAACTTTCGCAACTCCACGAACTCCATATTCCTTTCATTTCCATTCTCACTGACCCAACAACCGGAGGAGTTACTGCAAGTTTTTCGATGATGGGCGATATCAATATCGGAGAACCCGGTGCGCTTATTGGATTTGCAGGTCCGCGCGTTATCAAACAAACCATCGGAAAAGATTTACCCGAAGGATTTCAACGAAGCGAGTTTTTACTTGAACACGGATTTCTTGACCTCGTCGTACATCGCAGAGATATGAAAAAAACCGTTGCGACATTGTTGAGAATGATAATGTAGTGAAATTTGAAATTGGGATTTGAGTTTTCAGATTTTCATTTGTACCTTCTCCGCAAAATTTATTGTAGAAAAATCAACGAAGGAAATTTACTATGAGGCAATTACATTTAACTATAATTGCAATTTCAATAATAGCAATAATTACAATTCAATTTGCTTGCAAAGAAAAACCAACCGAAACTACTCAACTCGAAACAACAATATGAAAATCATTTCTTCAATTTCCGAAATGCAATCGCTTTCTGGATCGTTACGATTGAAAGAAAAGAAAATTGCTGTTGTTCCGACGATGGGCTCATTACACGAAGGTCATCTTTCGCTTATTCGCATCGCAAAACAAAACGCTGATATCGTTATCGCAACAATTTTCGTCAATCCCGTGCAATTCTCACCAAACGAAGATTTCAATAAATATCCGCGAAACATTGAACGAGATATTGCATTGATTCAAAAGGAAAATGCTGACGTTGTGTTCACTCCTTCACTTGAGGAAATCTATCCAAAGAATTTTGAAACGTATGTAACAACAGAAAAATCAAGCACCGTTCTCGAAGGAAAGTTTCGTCCGACACATTTCAAAGGTGTTACGACAATAGTTGCAAAACTTTTCAATATTACGAAACCGCACGTCGCAATCTTCGGACAAAAAGATGCACAGCAAGTTTTCATTATTCAAAAAATGATACGCGATTTGAATTTCGATATTCACATCGTTGTTGCGCCGATTGTTCGGGAACACGATGGACTTGCAATGAGTTCGCGCAATGTGTATTTGAATGTACAAGAACGAAATGATGCGACTGTTGTTTTTCAATCTCTTCAGTATGCGGAACAATTAATTACAAACGGTGAATTCAATACTTTTTCTATAAAAAACGCAATGAAGAAAATGATTTCTTCAAAACGAACAGTAACAGAAATTGATTACATTTCGATTGCAAACGCAGAAACGCTGGATGAACTCGACATGATTCTTCTAAATAGTAAAACACTCATTTCACTCGCCGTTCGACTTGAGAATACTCGGCTCATTGATAATATTGTTATTGGGAATTAGTCATTTGTCATTCGTAACTTTACTAATGACAAATTACCAATGACGAATGACATGTATATTCAGGAACTAAATTACGATTCTAAATAAACTTGAAACTCGAAACTCAGAACTCAAAACTTTGTGTAGCAATTCTCGCTGCGGGAAAAGGCAAGCGAATGTTGAATCCCGATAAAGCGAAAGTGATGTTCGAACTTAACGGCAAACCAATGCTGGGTTACGTTGTTGAAACCGCGCAACAACTTTCTCCGCAAAAAATTATTCTTATTGTCGGTTGGCAAAAAGATTCAGTGATTGAATATGTTTCTTCCATTCGAAAAGAAATAATTTTTGTTGAACAGAAAGAGCAACTTGGAACGGGACATGCAATAATGCAAATTGAAAAAGCGCTGAATAATTTTGATGGAAACGTTCTCGTGCTTTCCGGCGATGTTCCTTTGCTTTCTATTTCCACATTGCAAATACTGCTTCAAACGCATATAAGAACAAATGCGATTGCAACAATTCTCGCTGCACAAATTGAAAATCCATTTGGTTACGGAAGAATAATTCACAATGAAAACGGAAGCGTGCAAAAAATTGTAGAAGAAAAAGACGCGAACAATGAAGAAAAAAAAGTGAACGAAATAAATTCCGGAATTTATCTTTTCAATAAAGAATACTTGTTTGATGCTTTGAAAGAAATTACTCCGAATAATTCACAGCAAGAATATTATCTCACCGATGTGTTTCATTATTTTTGGAAACACAATTTGAAAGTTGCTGCAGTGAGAGCAAATAATCCGAAAGAAATTCTGGGCGTAAATAACGTTGACGATTTGAAACAACTCGAACTATTGATGCGGGGATAATTTTTATGGACAAACAACACGCTCAAAATACGTGGACGATTCTTTCACTAATGAATTGGGCAACGAAATATCTGCAAGAACGCAATTTTGAAAATCCACGTTTGAATGTTGAACTTCTTCTCTCCCATTCTCTTCAACTTTCCCGCGTTCAACTTTATACGTGTTTTGAAAAACCGCTTTCGAAAGATGAACTCGCACAGTTTAAACAACTTTTTCAAAAACGATTACAACACGAACCGCTTCAATACATTCTCGGCGAAACGGAATTTTTTGGATTGAAATTTTTCACTGATGCGCGCGCGTTCATTCCTCGTCCCGAAACGGAAATTCTTATTGAAGAAGTAATAAACTTTTGCAAAGTATTTTCAGAAAACGAGCAGATAAATATTCTCGATATCGGAACGGGAAGCGGAAATATTTCAATCTCACTTGCTAAACATATTTCTAATGCAAGAATTACTTCGATAGATATAAGTAAAGATGCTATTGATATTGCAACAGAAAATGCTAAGCGAAATGCAGTAGAAAACAACATTGAATTTATCCTTGATGACATTTTTAATCTGCAATCGAAAATCGACAAACATACGTTTAACATTCTCGTTTCCAATCCACCGTACATTTCAAAAAACGAATTTGAAACATTACAACCGGAAATACAACTCTTCGAACCAAGAATTGCAACAACTGATGAAACTGATGGACTATCTTTCTACAAACGAATTGCAGAACTTGAAGGCGTATGTTTGAGCAAGCACGGATTGATTGCGGTTGAAATTGCATACAATCAATGTGCGCAAGTAAAAAATATTTTTACTCATACCGGATACAAAAACATTTCTACAAGAACAGATTACAACGGAATCGAACGAGTGGTGATTTGCAACAACTGATAACAATTATTACAAACTCTATTATCCACGAGCGTAATCTTTTCTTTGTATATTTTCTCCGAAAATTTTTCGATGGAATTACGCAGTTCACAAATCGCAGTTTATTTTTTTGCAATCGGATTAGTGCTTTGGCTTGGAGGAATCATCATTCGTGGAGTTATTAGCAACGAACTTCTTCAAGCGGGAACTCTTGAATTCAAGCCGAACATCAATCCAAGCGCAGAGCGAACAATATATTCCCTCATCGCAAACGCAACTACTGTCGTTCTGCTGGGATATATCGTAACGTGGATTTCCGGAATTATTTTCTTACTCACAACAACACTTTCACCCAAAGAACATGGGTGGCTAATGATGTCTGCAATTTTTCTGTACTTTTTTACTCCCGTAGAAATTTATACGTTCTACCTCGATATTCAAATGATGATGATGAATTTTTATGGTTCCAATGATTTAACAGAATACCGAAAACTGCTGATTCACCGGCTTGGTGCGCTTTCAGGAGTGCCGTTTATTGCACTTCTCTGTTACTTTACATTGCTTGGTTGCATCGTGTTTCAGCCGTTGCGAAAACACATTTCCGCTGAAGAATAATTTCCTTTTCATTGTACCTCTATGACACCCGAAGAATTCCTTACTGAATTACAATCGCTCGCAAAACAATTGCAAATCACCGTTCGTTTTGAAAAAGGAGATTTTACCGGAGGATATTGCATTATCAAACAACAACGAACAATTCTTGCAAATAAAAAACTTCCGTTACAAAAAAAACTCAACGTTCTCGCACAAGGATTATCGGAAATCGGACTCGAAGAAATTTACTTAAAACCGTTACTTCGAGAATTTATTGACGACGAAGTTGCAAAAGCGAAAAAGAATTTCCAATGATACGCGCAATCATTTTTGATTTGGATAATACGCTTGTAGATTTTATGGCAATGAAGCGCATTGCTGTTGATGCCGCAATTACCGCAATGATTGATGCAGGACTTACTCTCTCACGCGAAGAAATTCTTGAAAAAATCAATCTCATCTACAATGAAAAAGGAATGGAATATCAACACGTTTTTGACACACTTCTATACGAACAATTTCAAAAAGTGGATTACAAAATTCTTTCCGCAGGAATTATTGCCTATCGAAAAGCGCGAGAAGCATCACTTGTTCCGTATCCTCACATAACATCAACGCTGTTCGAATTATTAAAACAACAACTCAAACTCGCGGTAGTTTCCGACGCGCCGAAACGTGAGGCGTGGCTGCGACTTTCATACTTAAATTTTGCACACGTTTTTGATTTCGTCATAACGTTCGAAGACACAGGCGAACGAAAACCCAATCCTGGTCCTTTTTTGAAAGCGTTAGAACTTCTCAACGTAAACGCAAACGAAGCAATAATGGTTGGAGATTGGGCGGAACGCGATATGGTAGGCGCCGCAAACGTTGGAATGAAAACGGTCTTTGCGCGCTACGGTGACGCGTTCGGAACAGTTGAAGCCCAAGCGGATTATGAGATAACTGATATTCGGCAGTTGCTCGATATTATTGAAAAAGAAAATGCACTTTCTTTCGGCAATGATTGATGGTATTGGCGTTGACGTTCTTGATTTGAAACGTTTGGAGCGCATATTGAAACAATGGGGAAATATTTTTCACGAAAAAATTCTGACGGAAAAAGAAATTGCGTATTGTCTATCGAAGCAAAATTCCGCACAGCACATTGCCGCACGATTTGCCGCGAAAGAAGCAATTGCAAAATCATTCTCTTTCGGATGGCGAGGCGTTTTTCGTTGGAAAGATATTGAAATCATCAACGATGAATCGGGAAAACCTCACGTATTCCTTGCTAACAAATTGCAGAATCTCTTAGCAGATAGAAAAATTCATCTCTCTCTTTCACATTCCGAGACAACCGTCATTGCATTTGCAGTAATTGAGAAATGAAAAAGTTGAACGATGTGAATACATTCTTGGTGGTTATTCTGCATTTCAAATGAAACACATTTTATTGATTCTCAAAAAAAATAATTTCTATACTTTCACGTAATTTTTTGAATTCAGTATTTTATGAAAGATAATATTCTATATCGTATGGGCTTGTTCGCTTAACTATATCAGTGGTAGTTATTCCGAATCACATTGTGTTCTATGAATAGTTCAATTTAAATTTCTTAAAAAGTCTTTCAGCAATATGAAACTCCTGAATATTTTCGTACAACATCCCAACACCCAACCGGGAATTTCTTGTAAAGACATTTCTGAAATGAGATAGACTGGTTTCCCAAAATATTTTGCAAGCGTAAGTTCACCTTTTGTTCCCGCACCTTTTGCTGCGCTTTCATCCCAATAGCAAATTACATAATCACTTCGCTTTACAATTTCCTCGCAATCAATTTCAACAAGTTCACGAACAATTTCCGTATAACGTTCGATGTTGTCAAATTTCAGTTTGCGGAAATCTACGTTGTTGTATTTTGTTGCAAACAGTTCTTTGCTTTTTTCTGTCGGATTGAAAACTTCGTGATGTAATTCTTGTTCGAGAAATCGTTGCAGTTCTTCTCGCCAATCGCCACCATCGTTAGTAGCGTATTCCATTCCGCCGGAGAGATACACATTCATAGTTGTTTGTTATTCGTTAATAGTAATTTGTTATTTGATGTTTCTATTTTCTAACCGCAGAGTTCACAAAGTTTATCGCAAAGTCCACGAAGTAAAATTTTTATCTCTGCGAAACTTTGCGCCAAACTCTGCGTTACTTCGCGGTTAAATACACACATTGAATACTTTCAATTAACTATTAACTAATAACAGATAACTTTATTCATTCGTCACAGAAATAAATTCTCTCTCAATCGTATGAACAATTTCCTTCAATGTTTCAATATCGAAAGAAATATCTCTATCCTTATCAACGAATGGAATGCCAAGCCCGTTACGAATCATTTCGAAAAAGTTTTTCGTTCCTTCACCAAGTTGCGCTTTCGGATTTTGTCGCAAACGAAAATCAATCGCTTGACACGAGCAGAGAATTTCAATCGCAATAATGTATTCAACATTGGAAACAACTTCTGCCGCGTGGCGTGCAGCAATTGTTCCCATCGAGTTGTGGTCTTCCTGATTCGCAGAAGTCGGAATTGAATCACCGCTTGCGGGATGAATGAGAACTTTGTTTTCGGAAACGAGGGAAGCAGCAGTATATTGCGCAATCATCAAACCGGATTGAACGCCGCCATCAACACACAGAAACGCAGGTAAACCGTTATTATGATTTTTGTCGAGAAGTTTTGCAATGCGACGTTCGGAAATATTTCCAAGTTCGGCAATTGCAAGTTTTAAGAAATCTAATGCAAGTGCGAGCGGTTGTCCGTGAAAATTTCCTGCGCTGACAACTTCATTTTCATCAGCAAAAATATGCGGATTATCGGTAACGGAATTAAGTTCGATTTCGATGATTGCTTGCACATACGAAAGCGCATCGAACGTTGCTCCGTGAACTTGAGGAATACATCGCAGCGAATACGAGTCTTGAATTTTATCGTTCGTGTCGTCATCAACGCAATCGAGCAATGAACTTCCGCTTGTAAATTCCCGAATCATATTCGCAACAAATTGCTGTCCAACATACGGACGAAGTTTTTGCACATTTGACTGAAACGGAGAACTCTTTCCTTTCAATGCTTCAAGCGATAACGATGCAGCGACGTTTGCTAACTTAAAAAGATTTTTTGCATCGCCAAGTGCAAGCGTTCCGACTGCGAGCATTGCTTGTGTTCCATTCAACAACGCAAGCCCTTCTTTCGCTTGAAGTATGAGCGGCGGAATTTTCATTTGCTCCAACGCTTCTTTTCCCGTTACAACTTCGCCATATTCACCGATTGCAGCCCAACCTTCGCCAATCATTACCGAAGCGATATGCGAAAGCGGAGCCAAATCTCCACTAGAACCAACAGAACCTTTCGACGGGACAACGGGATGAACTTGTTTATTCAACATTGCGAGCAGCATTTCGACAACTTCAACACGTACACCGGAATATCCCGCCGCAAGCGCATTCGCTCGAAGCAATATCATCGCGCGTACAACTTCATCGGGAAATGGTTCGCCAACTCCCGCGCAATGACTCAACACAAGATTCCGCTGTAATTCCTCAACTTGATTTTGTTGCAAACGAACATTTTGAAATGCGCCGAACCCCGTCGTAACTCCATACACGCTTTTATTTTGCTTCACTGCATCTTCAATCCATTTTCGAGAAGCAAGCATTTTCTTTTTTGCAGATGGAGAAAGCGTTACTTCCTGAAAATTTCTTGCAACGGAGAAAATATTTTCGATGGTGAGTGATGTGCCGGTGAGTTCGAGTGGAGACATAGTTGTTGTTTGTTAACGGTTATTAGTTCATTGATGTAATACAAGAAATATTTTTTTTAGAAAATAGAATACAGATGTCACGGATTTTGCTAATGTTCACTGATTCCTTTATCTTCGAATAATCTGTTGTATCAGCGTCATCCGTGTTCTATTTCTTACTTTAACATAACTTCAGTCAGTTCAAATGAATTAACGGTACTACAATTAACTGATAACATATAACAATTAACATAATAACGATTTTGCTTTTATTTCAACAATGATTGAATTGAAGAAAGAAGTTGAGGACGAGAAACAACAACTTGCGCTTGCTTTGTCGCTTTGATGTATTCTTCTTTGTTCGATGCATCAACATTTTTTCCAGCTCGTAAATCTTTTAACGTAACTTCGTTCTTTTCAAATTCGTTTGAGCCGATAATAACGGCAAGCGGAATTTGCATTTTGTTGGCGTATTGCAATTGCTTCCCCAATCCTTTTTCTTCTCCGAGATAAAGTTCCGTGTTAATACCGGCGCTGCGTAATTCACGGGTAAGTTGTTGGTAATCGAGCATTTTATCTTTTTCCATCACTGTTACAAGCACATGCGCAGTGGAAGAAACAGTTTCAAGTCGCTCAAGTTTTTGTAACGCGGCAAGCAATCTATCAATTCCTGTTGATGCGCCAACTGCGGGAATATTTTTCCCGAGAAATCGCTGCACTAAATCGTCATAGCGTCCTCCTCCAAAAACAGAACCAAATTCCGGTGCATCGAGTAATATTGCTTCAAACACAGGTCCGGTGTAATAATCTAATCCGCGAGCAAGAGAAAAATCAATCGTAATTTTTTCGTCGGAAAGTTTGAGCGCATCGAGAGAAGAACATATTTCTTTTAACTCGTTGATTCCTTCTTGTGCAGAAGATACATTGGTAAAGAGACGTTCAATGTTAACAAGCGATTCGTTTCTTGTCGCGTTTGGTAAATCAAGGAACTGTTTTATTTTTGTAACGCTCTCATCATTTAGTCCAAGTCCACGAATGGTATCGCCCGACACATCAACTCTTCCTTCCGTTAATTCCAATGCAACTTCATCGAAACTAATTTTATCGAGTTTATCAAGAATACGAAAAACATTTTTTCCTAATCCCTGAGGTACGTTCGCAAAATCTAAAAGTGCATTGAGTATTTTTCTATTGCTGAATCGCAGACGAAATCGCTCAATTCCCAAAGCAGAGAGAACATCGTACATCCCGCAAAGTATTTCAGTATCTGCCGCCATTGAAGAACTTCCAACTGTATCTAAATCAAATTGAATGAATTCTCGAAATCTTCCCGGGTCAGGTTTATCTGCTCTCCAAACTGGTGCAACATGATAGCGACGAAATGGTTTCGGTAATTCGGAATATTGAGATACTACGCGAGCGAGTGGGACAGTTAAATCGAATCGTAATGCAATGTCTTCTCCCTCTGGGATTTTTGAACGGAAAATATTTTTAGATGTATCACCGTGCCCAACCAATGTTTCAACATATTCTAACGCCGGTGTATCAAGGGGAACAAATCCATATCGCTCAAAAACTGTTCGCACGGTTTCGATAATTTTTCTTCGTGCGATAACTGTTTCGGGAAGATAATCGCGCATTCCTTTAACAGTGCGAGGTTCGATTATTTTATTTTGGTTTTCGTTCGACATAAAATAGAATTTTACATTTGACATTTTATATTTTAGATTGAAACAAAATTGTAAAATGTTCAATATAAAATGTAAAAAAAAATGTCGGTTTCGAACTCACCTAGAGACGACAACTGACACTTGAAAGTACTGATGACTGGATTCGAACCGGTGACCCTCAGATCCACAATCTGATGCTCTAACCAACTGAGCTACATCAGCATTTAAAAAAAATTTTCGGGAAAAATATAGCAAATCTCTACCGAACAAGAAACGCCAATAAAACCGTTGTTACGATTGCATATTGCAACGAAGTCGAAATCTTTCCATAATTATTTTTTCCCCAATGCCAACCGAATGCGAGAACATACATTGCCGCGATAAGTGCAAAAGACAACACAAAACATTCAACACAACCAAGTGTTTTACCGTATTGGTGAATCATACTCCAATGTATCATTACCGAACCATACACAACCCAAAGGTGAACGACGTACACTAATAACGATTCTTGTCCGAATATTTTCATTGCAGAAACAATTGATGAGAAATTTTTACGAATTACAATAATGTGACTTTGCAATGCTGATTCAATTTTTTGTTCGTACATCCACCACCCGCAGAAAAACAAAACAACAAAGCCAAGCCGCATAAAAAAGAACTCCGGGCTTGCTTTCCAAAAATTGTGGTTCGGATAAATATCAAAGGGAAGCATTTCAATGAGAAGTGAAAGTATAATTCCACTCACTGCGAGCAACGAAATATTTTTTATGAATTGCTGCTCACGATTATTCTCTTTCGCATTCATAAACATTGCGCCGATAATTGTTCCACTCATCAAAAATGCAGACCAAGGAAAAAGTGGAAATTGTGATTTTACATTCATCGTCAAATACGGACGAATCCACATAGGGGAATTACTATAATCCAATTCACGAATTATCGGACTACTAAAAATAATGAGAAGTGCAATTATTCCGGCAACAAAAAAATAAATTTTCTTATTACGAATAATTGCAACAAGAAATGCAAGAAATATCAACGTCAATGAAATCGCTTGTAAAACATCTGCCTGATAAAACGAAGAAAGAATTTTTTCGTCGTGTAATTCCGTCATCATTCTCAATGAAAACAATGGAAGGTGCAACGCATAACCGACACAAAAAATAAAAAGCAATCGCGCATTATATCTCCAAAATGTTGAACCGAGCGAAATGAACCTGTCCCATTTTTTATGTATCGCAATAGCCAACGATAATCCGGCGCAAAATAAAAACGACGGCGCGACAAATCCATTGCAGAACGTCAGTACTTTGTACGAAAACTCATCCCGCAAAACAGGAAGTAGCAACGCATTGACTACGTGTGTTTCAATCATAAAAAACACCGCGCAACCTCGAAATATATCTATGAAATGAAAGCGAGAAGCCGATGGAGAATGATTCATTGTTTTTTGTTAGATGAAAAGAATAGCAACTTAAATTCCAAATTCAAAACTCAAATATCAAATAAATTTCAAATTTCGAAACGGGAAATATTATCCGTTCATTAAATCAAATACCAGAATTTAAAATTTGAGTTTTGAATTTTATTTGACATTTGGAATTTGTCCTTTGAAATTTTCTCACGCTTTTCCCCTCTTCCCTTGCTCTTCCACCGTAAAAATCCACGCGGCAAGTTTTCCTGGCTCAATTGAATTGAAATCGTTCCAATAACTTTTTCTACGGAAGTACCGAGAACTTGTTTCTTCTACAGAAATTTTTTCGGCTTCGGCAATTATTATGTTCATTCGCGATTTCCATTTTTCCATATTCGCTACACGCAAATCAACCCAACCATCGCGCGACCACGTTGCAATTTTTTCGGAAGAAATTTTCAATTCATTCTCGCCAAGAAACGCAGGAATTTTTATTTCCTTTCCACGCAACAATGTTTTTCCATCGGGCATTAAAATAGGAATGCCGACAGAAATAATTTGCGAGCGTAGTGATTTGTTCTTTGCAATTTCATTCGATAATTGTTTTGAAAGTATGTTCGCATTCGCTTTCATCACTGATCTCATTGACAAAAAACATTTCTTTAACAAATATGCTTCAAACAATAGTTTTGAAAGTCGCGGCGGACCAAGAATTTCAAACGCTATACTCTCAACGTTGTGTTTCTTTTCCAACTCTTCCAATTTTTGAATTGCACTGTTCCACATAAATCCCGCGCGATACGTTGGGTCAAGCACAGCATTATCGAGCGCGTTCACAATATCGTGTCCTGTGTTTCCGCCTTTTATTTCCATCACAACAGCATCGGCTATTTCTTCCGGCGTAACATATTCCATTTGCCCCGCAGTGGAAATTGCTTCGAATTCATTTTTAGAAAACAATCCGTTCTCTCCCGTATCAATGAATACCGATTTCATCGGCTGATTCAATTCAATACCGATTTTTTCATCGCGAATTTTTATTATCTCTTTCAGTTGAAATCCATTCTTCGGCGGACAATCAACAAGTGAAATTACTTTACCGCGTTTTTTTATTTCTCCGTACGAAATTTTTTTCCACGCAATCGCCGCCGTCGGTTTTATCTCTTTGATAATCGGAGCATCAGGAGTTCTTCCCATCAAAAACAACAACATCGTATGCGCGCCGGCAACAGAAGATTTTGAAAGCAACACGCGCGACGGACGTTCTTCGCTATGCGTGTACGGGATGTTGAGCCCCATTCCTCCTGTTCCACTCGTTCCGATTTTCACATAAATTTTTGTTTGCAGAAGTTGCATCGAACGATATAATAATTGCACGTGGCGAATAAGTTGCGGCGTGTATTGTGTGCAGAGCAATCGTTCGATTTTTTCTTTTACGTTTCCGTTTTGTTTATCCAACGCTTGCAACACATCGCGCGAACTTTGAAAAATATCTTGATACGCAATTCCCGTTGCAGAGTTCACGCAATCAACAACAATCGACGGTTTGAATTTTTTCAGAAGTTGATACACCGATGATTGCTCCAGAACCGTTGAAGTCATTTCATTGAGAATATCGTCAATCAACGTTCTGCGATATTTTTCGTTGGAAAGAATTTCTTCGCGCGGCAAATCTTTGAATGCATTGCGCACAAAAATATTTCCCCACCACGATTGAAACATTTCTTTTTTCAACTTCGGATATTCTTTGCGAAGTTGCGTAACTGCATCATCCGTTTCTTCTTTTTTCAGCGAAGTGATGATAACTTTTTTCGGTTGCTCTTCAAGAATACGATGACAAACTGCGGAGCCAACCAATCCCCAGCCGCCAATTACTAATACTGTTTGACCTTTGATGTTCATTTTATTTTACATTTTAGATTTCACATTGAACATTTATTGTTACATCTCTCATTTAAAAAAATGTAAAATGTTCAATATAAAATTACAATAATCTCAATAATTCCAAGTGAAAACTACTTATATCCATACTCTCTCAAAAACGTATCGTTCTCGCGCCAATCTTCTCGCACTTTCACAAAGAGTTCAAGAAAAACTTTTCTTCCGAGAAATTGTTCGATGTCTTTTCGCGCTCGTGTTCCGATGTTTTTCAGCATCATACCTCTTGCGCCAATCACGATTCCTTTTTGCGACTGCCGCTCCACAACAATCTCAGCAGAAATTTTATCGGGCTTTCCAGGACGTTCAATAAATTCAACAACATTCACTGCGGTGGAATAGGGAATTTCTTGTTTGAGAAGTTGAAAAACTTTTTCGCGAATAATTTCCGAAACAAAAAATCGCTCGTTCTTATCGCTCAATTCATCTTCGGAATAATACGGCGGATGAAGCGGCAAATACATTTCAATCGTTTTCAGTAAATCGGAAATACCAACCATATTCAACGCAGAAATCGGAATGTATTCTTTGAATGCAAACTGTTGGGAAATCATTGAAATGATTTCTAAAATTTTTCCTTTCTCCACCGCATCAACTTTATTGATAATAAGAAAAGTTGGCTTCGTCGTTTTATGAATTGCTTGAAAAGAAATATCGTCGCCAACTTTTTCTAATCGCTGCGGCGAGTGAATGTCGAAATCCGTTGCGTCAATCATCAGCAACACAACGTCCGCATCATCGAGCGAACTATGCGCGGACTGCATCATTACGCTGTGCAATTTATATTTCGGCTCGATAATTCCCGGCGTATCGAGAAAAAGAATTTGACAATTCTCTCTGTTATAAATTCCTAAAATCTTGTCGCGCGTAGTTTGCGGTTTCGGTGTTACGATGGAAAGTTTATGCTGCAAAATACAATTCATCAACGTTGATTTTCCAACATTCGGTTTTCCAACAATTGCTACAAAACCTGCGCGAAAGTTATTCGTCATTTGTAGTGTTCTTTATTCTTTTTTCTAATGCAACTTGCCTCAACAACGGCGAAATCCTATATCTGTCATCTCCCAACTCTCTATGCAACGCAGAAAGCACGGCGACTACATTTTCATAACCGATTTTTTCTCCCCATTCAATCGGACCAAACGGATAATTTGTTCCGAGTTTCATTGCCGTATCAATCGCTTCGGGAGTTGCGATTTCTTCCTGCAGCGCAAAGAACGATTCATTCACAAGCATACACACGATGCGCGGCAACACCATTCCCACTCTATCTTGCACTACGGAAAATTGTTTTCCGATTTGCAGAACAAATGTTTGCACAACGTCCCATGTTTTTTTTGTAACATTTGTCGGAGATGCAATTTCAATAAGTTCACCCGAAAGAAAAGTTGGTAAGGCAGAAATTCCAAGCAGTTGTGTTTCTTTGTCGAGCCACAACAACTGTTCGCTTGCAGTAACAGTAATTGATGAAGAAAGAATAGCTGTGTTTTTATATAGCGAACGGAGAAATTTTAAATTCTCTTTCTTCTTTTCAACATCACAAAGCGACAACTCAATTGCAAGAAAAATATTTTGCGATGAATGGAAGTTTATAACAACGTCAAATCCTTTCATTTCGCAAAATGATTTCCATTCATTAAGTAATGGTTCTTCGCCGAGGAGGAGGAGGTTTTTTTTATCAATCATATTTATTTATCACGCAAAGTCGCCAAGATGCAAAGAACTCTTTTCAATTTTGCGTCTTTGCGAGAGACATCACTCCACAACTTCATCAATCACTCCACCGCCAATAACATCATCGCCTTCGTAAAGCGCAACGGATTGTCCCGGCGTAATGGCGCGTTTCGGTTCGTCAAACAGCACGTGCAGTTTTCCTTCCGTATCAATGTATGCTTTCGCAGAACTTCCGCTATCGCCGTACCGAATTTTCGCCGTAACGTTGATGGGAACGGAAATATTTTCGTACGCAATTAAATTCACATTGCTTGCAATAAGTCCGCGATGAAATAATTCCACATCGCGTCCGACATAAATCGTATTTTCCTTCGCATCAATTTCTGTAATATAAATTTTTTCTCCGACAGCAACGCCAAGTCCTTCGCGCTGACCAATCGTGTAAAACGGAAATCCGCGATGCGTTCCTATTTCTTTTCCTTCAAACATAATTTTTCCTCCGCGAACATCTTCTTCCAAATTTGTAATGCGCTCTTTCAAAAATCGCTCGTAATTGTTGTCGGGAATAAAACAGATTTCGTAACTCTCGCCTTTCTTTGCAACACGCAAGTTGTGTTTCTCACCGATTGCGCGCGCTTCGGGCTTCGTGAGTTCTGCAAGCGGAAACATTGTGCGCGCGAGGGAATGTTGCGTTAGTCCCCACAGCGCATACGATTGGTCTTTGCTCGCATCTTTTCCGCGCGAAACGATATAGCGTTGTTTTGTTTCATCGAATCGCACGTTTGCATAATGTCCAGTTGCAATAAAATCCGCACCGAGTGATTCTGCTTTACGAATGAGTTCTGCCCATTTGATTTCACGATTGCAAATCACGCACGGATTCGGTGTTCGTCCACTGAGATATTCGCTGGAAAATTTATCAATCACCGTGCGCGCAAACACTTCGGAAAAATCTAACACGTAATGCGGAAAACCAAGTTGAGATGCAACACCGCGCGCATCGTTAATTCCATCGAGCGAGCAGCAACTCGATTCGTTTCCGATATTGCCGCCAACGTCTTCGTAACGATATGTTTTTATCGTAATGCCGATGAGGTTGTAACCTTGTTCAGCCAGAATCGCCGCTGCAACAGACGAATCCACTCCGCCGCTCATTGCTACGACTACAGTTGTATCTTTTGGTGATTTGTGAATTGGTTTCATTAAAAATGCGAGGAAAAGATAGGGAAAAGTCGAATGATTTTAGATTTACATTTTAGATTTCTGATTGAAAAAGTTTCTTTGCTTTCGTATCTTATGCATATAAAATTTTATCTCACGTATGAAACATTCAGATTTTTTTACACTGATTATTCGTCTCACTGTTGGAATTTTCTTTTTGTATGTCGGCGTTCAGAAAATAAACAGCGGATGGCTTACCTCGAATGAACGATTAAATAAATCGTTGTATGATTACAATGACAATGCAACAGGAATACAAAATACATATCTTGATAAATTAGCAATTCCTTTCTCTTCCATTTGGGCGCCGCTTATTGCTCTCGGAGAAACCGCATTAGGAGTTTCGTTGCTTATCGGGCTTTTTACACGCACTTCAACACTTATGGGATTATTGATGATTCTCAATTTTCATTTCGCAAACGGAAATTTATTTTCAGCAGATTTTTTTGAAAGTAGTGGAGCAATTGTTTTATGCGGAACACTCCTTTATTTATTTTTCAGTTACTGCGGATATTCGTATGGTCTTGATGCACTTATCTCTGTAAACGTTCATAAACGAAAAGGAAAATCGAAGTCTGCAAAAATCAGTTAATAACAGAATGAATAACGAACTCATCGAAATTAATCTTTCCAAAGTCGAACATTCACCACTCATCAACAAAGACATTGCGCCGACAACAATTTCGCAACGTACGTGGGGAACATACAATATCGCCGCTTTGTGGATTGGAATGAGCGTGTGCATTCCAACATATATGCTTGCAAGCGGATTGATTGCCGGTGGAATGAATTGGTGGCAAGCGATTCTCACGATTGCATTAGGAAATATTATCGTTCTCATTCCAATGATTTTAAACGCGCACGCCGGAACAAAATATGGAATTCCGTTTCCCGTTCTTACGCGCGCTTCATTCGGAACAATCGGCTCGAACATTCCTGCATTACTTCGCGCGCTCGTTGCGTGCGGTTGGTTCGGCATTCAAACGTGGATTGGCGGACAAGCAATTGATGCAATGCTCGTCGTTCTTATTCCAGCGTGGAGTACGCTTGGTTTCGGTCAGTGGATTTCGTTTGCAATTTTTTGGATGATGAACGTGTATTTCATTATCAAAGGAACGGAATCAATTCGTTGGCTCGAATCACTTGCCGCGCCGTTTCTTATTGTTGTTGGATTAGGATTGCTTGCGTGGGCGTACGTGCAAGGAGGTGGCTGGGGTCCAATTCTTTCGCAGCAAAGTAAATTTCAAACAGCAGAAGAGTTTTGGAAATTTTTTGTTCCATCGCTGACGGGAATGGTGGGATTTTGGGCAACACTTTCGCTCAATATTCCGGATTTTTCTCGCTACGCAAAAAGTCAGCGAGCGCAAATTCTTGGACAAGCATTCGGACTTCCGCCAACTATGGCATTGTATTCATTCATCGGCGTTGCAGTTACATCGGCAACGATTGTAATTTTTGGTGAAGCAATTTGGGATCCCGTTGCATTGCTTGCTAAGTTTCACAATCCGATTATCATTTTGCTTTCGATGCTTTCACTTCTTGTTGCAACGCTGACGACAAACATTGCGGCAAACGTTGTTTCTCCCGCGAACGATTTCGCAAACTTAATGCCGAAGAAAATTACATTCAAAATCGGCGGATTGATTACTGCGTTTGTTGGAATCGCGATGATGCCGTGGAAACTTCTTTCAGATTTTGGAACGTATATTTTCGTTTGGCTCATTGGTTACTCGAGTTTTCTTGGTCCCATTGCCGGCGTGATGATTGCGGATTATTTCATCATTCGCAAACTGAAATTGAACGTAGAAGATTTATATTTGCGCAATGGCGAATACGAATTCAGCAACGGTTTCAATTTTAAAGCGCTCCTTTCTCTTTTCGCCGGCGTGTTTGTCGGATTGATTGGCTTATTCGTTTCCGACCTTCGCTTTTTGTATGATTATGCGTGGTTTGTTGGGTTTGGTGTGGCAATGGTTTGTTACAAACTTATTATGAAAAAGAAGGATTAGAATGGTTTCTTACGTAGATAAAATATTTCAATTCTATAATGAAATTTGTGAAGGAAAATATTTTTGGATGAAAGAGAGGCTAGAAAAAGAAAATATTTTTATACTTGATGAGTTTCTAATTAACGAATCTTTTATGAGATTGTTTTATGATACTTACGTTGTACCACACTCCCCTAAAATCGTTATATGTGGAATTAACCCTGGAAGAAAAGGAGCCGGAAAAACTGGCGTTCCTTTTTTAGATCTTAAGTCTCTATCAAAATTATTAAACGGCTTAAATAAAATAGAAGAAGAGCGTAGCGCGCAATTTTTTTATTCCATTATTGAAAACTATGGTTGTAAAGTTTTTTATTCCAGTTTTTATGTTACAAATATTTCTTGTTTAGGTTTTATAAAAAAAGAAAAACGATATAGAAACATCAATTATTTCGACCTACCAATAGAAGTTCAGACTATTATTTTAGAGAAATTTGTTGACGAAATGAATTTAGTTAAACCTTTACGTATTATCCCTTGCAGTATTGATGTTGAAATAACATTAAACGAGCTAAAACAAAACGATAAAATAAATGCAATTATTGAAAATAGATTACCTCATCCTTATTACTGTTCAATTGACAGAAATAAGATCACTCAAAAGCAGAATTATATTAATACATTAAATAGATTCATTACTTTATAATTACGATCATTGAAAAGATGAGTTATTTCCTGATTTGAAAACTTATGAACACACAACTTAACATCCTTCAACTTCTCCAACAACTTCCCGAAGAAAAGCAAGTGGAAGTTCTTCACTATGTTGAATTTCTCTTGCAAAAATATTCTCCGACAAAACACAATGTTGTCAAAGAAGAAACGCAAGAATACGGAGTGCAAGAAACAACAACAATAAACCGCGAAGAACTCAAACAAGAAATTGACCAACTTCCTGAACAAATTTTAGAAGAAGTGTATCGTTTGCTTCATCCGATGCAGAAAGAGAAAAAGAGACGAGTGCCATTCAAAACATACAACTTAGGTGGACAACTTGACAAAGTGAACATAAGAAAATTTGCTTATGAAGAATGAACTTGTTCTCACTACATTGTAGCTGCATTGCAATTTCAATAATACCAATTATTCCAAGTGAACCTCCTCTCTCCGCTCAAACAATACTTCGGTTACACGACTTTTCACCCGTTGCAGGAAGAAATCATATCAGATATTCTTCAAAAAAAAGATGTGTTTGTTTTGATGCCAACGGGCGGAGGAAAATCGTTGTGTTATCAATTGCCTTCGATTATCAATGATGGAATGACAATTGTCGTTTCACCATTGATAGCATTGATGAAAGACCAAGTTGATAGTTTGCGAGAGAATGGAGTTCCTTCTGCGTTTATCAATAGTTCGTTGAATGAAAATGAAATTCATAATGTAAAAGCACAACTTCTTCGCAACGAAATCAAACTTCTCTACGTTGCGCCGGAAAGAATTATGATGCCGTCGTTTCTTCCTTTCTTGCAAACGTTGAACATCGGTTTGTTTGCGATTGACGAAGCGCATTGCATCTCTGAATGGGGACACGACTTTCGTCCCGAATACAGGCAACTCAAAACATTGCGAACAACATTTCCAACTATTCCGATTTCTGCATTTACCGCGACAGCAATTCCCGCAGTGCAGAACGATATTGTTCACCAACTCAATCTGCGCGATGCAAAAATTTACGTTGCAAGTTTCAATCGGAAAAATCTTTTCTACTCTGTTCAACCGAAACAAGATTCGTACAAACAACTTCTCGTTTATCTGCGCGCTCACAAAAAAGATTCGGGAATTATTTATTGTTTCAGCCGCGAAAAAACGGAAACACTTGCGCAACGTTTGAACGACGACGGTTTTCGCGCTTTACCGTACCACGCAGGACTTGATGCAAAAGTTCGAACCGAAAATCAAGAAAAGTTTATCAAAGATGACGTAGAAATTATTGTTGCAACTATTGCATTCGGAATGGGCATCAACAAATCGAACGTGCGCTTTGTTATTCATTACGACTTGCCGAAAAATTTAGAAAGTTATTATCAGGAAACGGGACGCGCGGGACGTGATGGTTTGCCGGGCGATTGCATTTTGTTTTACGGTTACGGCGATAGAAGAAAAATTGAATACTTCATCGAAGAAATGCAAAACGAGCAAAACAAAAAAATTGCTTTTGAAAAACTTGAAAAAATAATCGAGTTTTGCGAAAACAATCATTGGTGCCGAAGAAAAATTCTTCTGAAATATTTCGGTGAAGAATATGTTCAAACAAATTGCGGCAACTGCGATACGTGCATTTCTCCGAAAGATAAGATTGACGGAACAATTCCTGCGCAAAAAATTCTTTCGTGTATCAAACGAACGGGTGAACGATTCGGTGCAACGTATATTGTTGACGTCCTGCGCGGTTCTGAGAATGAAAAAATTCAGCACAACAAACACGTGCAACTTTCTACGTATGGCATTGGAAAAGATTTCTCTGCAAAACAATGGAAAGCGTTTATTCGTGAACTTGTTCGGCTCGGTTTTATTTCTGTTGATGAAGAATTTCGCAGTTTGAAATTGAACGAGCGAAGCAACGAGATTTTATTCAACAACGAAAAAGTTTTTCTCACCAAACCGGAAAAAGAAAAAGTGCGTTCAAAAGTAAGCGAACCAACCGACGATAATTTCGACTCAAAACTTTTCGATGAATTAAAACATTTACGAAAAATTCTCGCCGATGATGAGGGTGTTCCTCCGTATGTCGTTTTTCACGATACAGCATTGAAAGAAATGGCAATGTTCAAACCAACAACAGAGAGTGATTTGAAAATGATTACAGGTGTGGGAGAAAGAAAATTGGCAAAGTATGGAGATGAGTTTTTATCTATTATACAAAGTTATTTGAAAAAATAAATCATGTTTCACTTGTTATTATTGAAATTATTGAAGTTCTCATTACGAGAATGTTTTGCAAAAAGCACAAAGGGTGTCATTTTGAAGAACGAACCGACGAAAAATCTTCTTTCATCTTGCAATATTTCAGAGTAGATTCCTCACTTCGTTCGGAATGACAATTTTTTTTTATTTTGTAAAACTTTCTAAAAATAAATTCCAATAATCTCAATAATATCAAGTGAAAGAAATAAAATCTAAAATGCAATTACCTCTTCACGGAATAAAAGTTCTTGACTTCACACGAATTCTCTCAGGTCCATTTTGCACGATGAAACTCGGCGATATGGGAGCGGAAGTAATTAAAATCGAACAACCAAACAGCGGCGACGATACACGCAGTTGGGGACCGCCGTTTGTGAATGGTGAAAGCGCGTATTTTCTTTCCGTCAATCGCAACAAAAAAAGTTTAACGCTCAATTTGAAAACGAGTGAAGCAAAAGAAATTATTCGGAAACTACTTTTACAAAGCGATGTTGTTGTAGAAAATTTTCGCGCAGGAGTGATGGAGAAACTTGGATTCGGTTTCGATGATGTGCAAAAAATAAATCCGAAAATTATTTATGCTTCGATTTCCGGTTATGGACAAACGAGTTCGCGAAGTCATCAGCCGAGTTACGATTTGATTGTGCAAGGCGAATCGGGATTGATGGATGTTACCGGTTTTCCCGATGGCGCGCCAACGAAAGCGGGAATTTCTCTTGCCGATGTTACTGCGGGAACGTTGTGCTTCGAAGGAATTTTACTCGCACTGTTTCAACGAGAGAAAACAGGAAAAGGCGAGCGCGTTGATATTAGTTTGCTCGATGGCTTGCTATCATTGTTCACCTATCAATCGCAAATTGCGTTGTCATCAAATCGAAAAGTTACACGCAAGGGAAATCAGCATCCGACGATTACGCCGTACGAAACATATCAAACAAAAAACGGATTTCTGAATGTTGCCATCGGGAGTGAATCGCATTGGGAAAATTTCTGTGAAGCAATTCATCGAACGGATTTGATGCGTGATGCTTGTTTTATTACGAATGCAAAGCGAGTTGAAAACCGCGCGTTACTGGAAAGTGAACTCAAACCTATTTTTCTTACGAAAACAAGTGAAGAGTGGATTTCTCTTTTACAAAAAGCAGATGTTCCTGTTGGAAAAATAAATTCGCTTAATGATGCTTTACAAATGGATGTGTTGAACGAGCGTGAAATGCTTGCTTTGGTTCAACATCCGAAAGTTGGTGAAATAAAAATTGTAGGAAATCCGATTAAACTTTCTTCCACTTCACAACAACAATTTTCTCCGCCGCCGTTACTTGGCGAACATACAGAAGAGATTTTGCTTTCGATTGGGTACTCGAAAAATACGATTGGCGAACTGCAAAAAGGAAATGTGATTTAATTTTTTTTGAAATACATTTTACAATTAAGAACCTACTCATTGTGATACGATTACTTCACACGGACGTTATGCGATTTACACGATACGACACGCTCCGTATCCAAATGCGAATGAACCGGCGCACATTCACGTTGTGCTTAAGGAATCGAATATCAAGAACGAATAATTTATTTATGCATTTGTTTTCTACGATGATATACTGCTGACAACCTCGATACGAACTATCAAGAAACCAAAGTAAAAACAGTAATACAAAAAAATATGAAACACATAATCAAAACTCCTAAACAATAGATAGAACAATTGCCCGACGACCGGAAAAAAGTAATAAAAGAATTGCGTCGTGTCATTACTCAAAATCTTCCGAAAGGATTCATGGAAACGATGAGTTACGGAATGATTGGATACGTCGTTCCACATAAACTTTATCCCAACGGATACCATTGCGACCCAAAACAACCGCTTCCCTTTATGGGTATCGCTTCACAAAAAAATTATATTACCCTCTACCACATGGGAATGTATGCAAACGAACAATTATTGCAATGGTTCACAAGGGAATTTCCGAAACATAGTTCGACAAAATTAGATATGGGAAAAGGTTGTATTCGTTTCAAGAAACCTGAACACATTCCCTATCAACTCATCGGCGAATTGGTAAAAAAAATGAGCGTTGATGAATGGATTGAAGTGTATGTAACAGGTGTGAAACGTTAATATTGTTTTGAATTCTATGTAAAAATTACACCTTGAAATCATCATCAATGCATCGCAGGAAAAAATCTGGGATACCATTACTAACGACAGAAAATATCGCGAATGGAAAAGCGCATTCCACGAAGGTTCATACTTAAAGAAATTGGAATATGGGCGATTCAATAAAATTCATTGCAGTCAATAACGATGGAAAAACAGAAGGTATGATTTCTGAAATTGATGAAAGTAGGTATCCGGAATTTATTTCCATAAAACACATAGGATATATTTTGAACGGTGTTGAAGATACACAAGCGACGGAGTAAAAAAATGGGTTCCTTCGTACGAAAACTACACGATAGAAAAAATGGAATCGCAAAAAAAAACATTTATACTCGAAATGGATGTGCTCGAAGAATATTATGATATGTTCATGGACGTATGGCCAAAAGCTTTGAAGAAATTCAATGAAGTTAGTGAGAACAATGATTGAAAACAATAAGAAGTTTCATTGAACTCATAGCAAAATCTGTGAATGAAATTCTTATATTTGTCGCACTTTTTTGGGGCTGTAGCTCAGTTGGGAGAGCGTTCGGTTCGCATCCGAAAGGTCGAGAGTTCGAATCTCTTCAGCTCCACTAATAAATGGATAATCATTGTGCGGGAATTGCTTGTCATTTTTTTGACAAGCATTTTTCTTTTAAAATACTTCAAATGATTTCGACGCAACAAAAAAATCCGTTCAAAAAACAATACTTCACTGGTATACAAAGCATCGCAGAAAACTTATTTGGAGAAATTCAAACAATCCTTACGAAATTGTTGTTTCAGAAATTATGTAGCAACAAACGCAAACGAAACGTATGTTTCTACCGATGTATTGTTGAGAAACATATTCGATGAAAACGATATTCATCCTTCATTTGCTCGCGAAAAAGTATTCAAAAAAATTTTTTCAGAATTGGCAACTGATGGAATACTCGAATCAATCATTTGCGCTAAAAAATCTTATTTGCGATTGCAAGAAACTTTATGACAAACTCAAAAGCACAAGCGCTGAAAGAATTTCAGCAAATTCCAGGCGTAGGAAAAAGTATTGCAAACGATTTATGGGAACTTGGGTTCCGTTCGGTTCAGGATTTGAAATACAACAACCCGGAAGAAATGTACGAACGATACTGTTCGTTAGTCGGAACTACCGTTGACCGATGTTTGCTTTATGTGTTTCGTTGCGCGGTATATTTTGCTTCAAATAAAAAGCACGAACCAGAATTATTGAAATGGTGGAATTGGAAATATGATCAAAAATTATTGTAGCCACTTAATGTTTATGGAAGGTTTTTTTCGTAGATTTTTTCCGCATCTTAAAACAATATTTTACATTCAATTATTATTTTTGGGGAGAAAATTATAAGATAAGATTTCACAAAATAATTACTTTCTTACTTTAATCTCAATACAGATTACAATTTTGGTAAATATAATTCTGCAAGCGGGGTATTAACATTTATAATCTAACAGTTTCATTGTATAAACTGAAGGCAGATTTTTTTGAATCTGCCTTTTTTGTTGTTTCAAAAAAATCCTCTTGGAGAAAAGTATAAAACACATCCATCAATTTTCACCGTTTATCTTGTTTATTTACTGTTTTACTCGTATATATTTCCCAACTTTTTTTAATTCATTATGAAGGTAGGTTGTAAAATACATGTCAGCGGTATCGTGCAAGGAGTTGGTTTTCGCTACTTTGTCTTTAAAAAAGCAGGGAATTTGTCATTAGTAGGATTTGTAAAAAATCTTACAAACAGCAACGTAGAAATTTATGCAGAAGGAGAACGCTCACTCGTAGAAGAACTGATTACACGTGTAAAAATTGGTCCTCCCAACGCACACGTGAGCGGATTACATATAACATGGGAAGAATGGAAAGGGACATATTCTAATTTTAAGATTCACTAACACTATAACACTATTGAATAATAATGCGTTTTGGTTTTGGTTTTGATATTCACCAACTCGTAGAAAATCGAAAACTGATTCTTGGCGGGATTGAAATTCCTTTCAACAAAGGATTACTTGGACATTCGGATGCCGACGCTCTTTCTCATGCTATTTGCGATGCATTGTTAGGTGCAGCAACATTGGGAAATATCGGCACACAATTTCCCAATACAGATGTGCAATACAAAAACATCTCAAGTCTCCTGCTACTTGAACGAACTGCATTGCTTATTCGCGAGAATCATTTTGAAATTTCTAATATAGATTCAACCATTGTTTTACAGGAGCCAATCATACATACATTCATTTCTTATTTACGAAAAAACATCGCTCATTCGCTTTCGCTTGAACTTCAACAAGTTTCTGTAAAAGCAACTACTTCCGAGCATCTTGGTTTTATCGGACGCAACGAAGGAATTGCCGTGTTTGCAGTCGCATCACTTTATGACAGCACTTCACCAAAATCAGAACTATAAAATTATGCGCATGCTCATCATATTCGCATTTTTCTTTTGCAAGTGTTCCATTGAAACACTTGCACAACAAACAACTCTCACAAGAGAAATTCTTGAACAACATTTGACCGAACATTCTTCGTTGAATGAACAAATCGGAACAATATCGAATATGTTCAAAGAAAGTTTAGGAAGTGAACGAACCCGCGTCATCGTAATGGATTTTACAACGAACCGTAAAGAAATATCGCTCCTCGGAAATTATATACGCAGAACAATCGGAAAAACAATCGGAACAAACGATAAATACGAAATAGTTGACCAAGTTCTTGTCCTCAAAGAAATTGCTGTAAAAAAATTACCGTTAGGAGTATCACTTCCTACTACTCGCGTTTATTCATTTGCCGAAATGTTTTTATTTACTGATGCAGTTATTACAGGTTCGGTGGAATTCGATGGAACAGTATGCAAAATATCTGCTCAATTGTACTCCGAAGATGCTCTCATAACTTCGTATAACGCAAAATGTACTTCCGACGATATACTCAAACAGTCAGTATTGCAATTGACAAATAATTATCCGGAAGAATTACTCATTGCGCAAAAAGAAAACCCTGCTCCATCGTTCTTCGTGTATTACACGGAAAAGTTAATTGAAAAACTCGAAAATTTGGAACCCTTCTGGATTTACTTTATCGTTTCATTCATTGCATTTATTGAAAACGTGTTTCCACCATTTCCAAGCGACGCCATTGTCGTTTTCGGAGGATTTCTTGTTGGTGTTGGAAAAGTGAAATATTGGCTCCTTCTTCTTGGTTCAACCATCGGCAGCACTCTTGGATTTATGCTTGCATATTATATCGGAGTAAAATGTTCGACGACAAAAATTTCCTCATTGAAAATTCGTTACGTTCCTGTTGACGCATTGCTGAAAGTAGGCGCATGGTTCTCCAAATTCGGATACACATTAATTGTCGTGAACAGATTTTTAGCAGGAACAAGAGCAGTGATTTCATTTTTTGCTGGTCTATCAGGTTTACCGTTGTTAACAACAACCATCTTAAGTTTTCTCAGCGCGTTAGCGTGGAATGCGCTTTTGCTTTACGCTGGAACCAGTTTAGGGAAAAACTGGCAAGTCGCGCTTGAATACATCGGACAATATAGTAACGCAATGTTCAATGTTCTTATTACTATCGCGGTTATCAGTATCGTTGTCTATCTTTGGAAAATCAACAAAAAAAATAACAAACAACAAAACGAAGAGAAAACTTCGTAGGAACACTTCTTCCCCATTATGTTCGATTTATTACTTTCTTTCGATCGGGAAATTTTTTATTTCTTCAATTCCACATTTACGTTCCTTCCATTCGATTCACTGATGCCTTTCTTAACGGATTACCACAAGAACACATATATTATTTGTGGTATTCTTCTTCTTCTCATTTATCTTTTTTGGAAAGGAGAAAAAAATATCCGTGTTGCAATTCTGCTCGTCATTCCCACACTTATTATTTCTGACCAACTCAGCAGTACCGTGTTGAAGCATTTCTTTGAACGCCAACGACCGTGTATCGCATTGGAAAACGTTCGATTGCTTGTAACTTGCGGCAGCGGATTTTCATTTCCTTCATCGCACGCAGTTAATAATTTTGCGGTTGCAACATTATTCGGTGCGTTCTTCAAGCAACATCGTTGGAAATATTTTGCCTTTACCAGCATCATTGCATACTCTCGTGTCTATGTTGGCGTGCATTATCCTTCTGATATTTTTGCTGGAGCAATCATCGGTGTTTGCTGTGGTTTGGGAGTTTATAAAAGTTGGAAATTTTTCTCTATAAAATTTCAACACACTGAATCACTTCCGTTATGAATCGTGGGAAAAACAACTTGAAAAATATAACATCAAATAATATTCAACGCGATTATTTGTTCTGTATTTTTTCCGGCATTGTTTTCGGAATTTCATTCCCACCAAATTCTGTAGGCATACAAGCATTGTTCGCGTTTGTTCCGCTTCTTCTCGTTTTACTGAACGCAAAAAATCATCTTCATGCATTTCGATATGCTTATGTGATGTTGTTTGTGTGTAGTTTAATTTCAATGTACTGGATTGGAGGATTCACCCACGGACGCGATAATTATTTACTGCTTGCAGGAGGTTTGCTGTTATTCGTTCATCCGATTTTTTACTTTCTCCCTATTGCCGCATTTACTTTCATTCGCAAAAATTTGAATCAGAACATCGCTTTGTTCTCGTTTCCATTCCTTTGGATATCAAACGAATATTTTCGAGCGCATACCGATTTTGCTTTTCCTTGGCTCACGATTGGAAACACTCAAACGTATGATCTTTCGTTGATACAAATCGCTTCTATTGTTGGCGTGTACGGAATTTCTTTTATCATTTTACTCATCAATTGCGTCATAGTTTTTGTTTTCAGAAATATTACAACACGACAATGGAAAACGATTTCCTGGCAAAGTGGAATGTGCATTCTTTTTATTATCTGTCTGTACGGAATTCCAAAATTCATTGGCAATAAAATTTTAGAAGAACACTCAAACAATGAAAAACAAACTCATACAATTCGAGTCGCGATTGTTCAACCGAATATTGATCCTTGGGAAAAATGGCAGAACACTATCGATTTTCAAATGGACGTGTTGCTGAAAATGAGCAATGAAGTTTCTGCGTTCAAACCTGATTTACTTGTTTATCCCGAAACAGCGATTCCATCGTATATTTTGTTGCCAAACAATGAGCAAAGTTTATCGCAATTGAAATCGTTTGTTCATAAAAACAGAATCGCATTGTTCACAGGAATTCCCGATGTGAAATATTTCGATGATTCAACGTTCGCACCATCAAGCAGTAAAATATTTTCAGAATCACGAATGCGATACAATACGTACAATTCATCAATGTTGTTAAAACCAAACTCCAATGAAATTCAAACGTGCGCGAAATCCATTCTTGTACCATTTGCTGAACGAGTTCCCTATGCCGATTATTTTTCATTCTCCAAATTGTTTGAATGGGGAATCGGAATTTCAGGTTGGGGAAAAGGTACCGATTCGACAATTTTTAATTTCACAACAACCACCGGAAAAATAATTCATTTTGCTAATCTTATATGTTTTGAATCCGTGTTTCCGCAACTTGCAACGAAGTTTGCGAAGAACGGCGCAGATTTTTTTACGGTGATTACGAACGACAGTTGGTGGGGAAATACGTCCGGCGTGTATCAGCATTTACGTTTCGGAATTTTTCGCGCAATTGAAAATCGCAAATGGCTCGTGCGCTGTGCAAACTCAGGAATTTCCTGCTTCATTGACCCGTACGGAAGGATATACTACTCAACTGATTTCAACACTCAGCAAGTGATAATGAAAGAAATTTCTCTTTCCAACGAAAAAACTTTTTACAATGAACACAGCGATTGGTTTACGTTGTGGAATGTGATTATTGCTTCATTACTATTAGCAATAGCATTTACAAAGAAATATTTATTCAACGAAAAAATCATCCATTGAAAATTCAATATTTCTTTCAATGTTGAATGGAGAACTACTACTAAAAAAATATTATGCATCAAACATTTATTGACTTACGAAGCGATACAGTTACAAAACCTTCTTTTGCGATGCGCGATGCAATGGCAAAAGCGGAAGTAGGCGACGACGTATTCGGTGATGACCCAACTGTTCTTCTTTTGCAAAAACACGTTGCAGATTTACTCGGAAAAGACGCGGCGTTGTTTTTTCCGTCGGGAACAATGAGCAATCAAGTGTGCATCAAGTGCCACACGGAACCAAGTGATGAAATTATTTGCGAAGAAGGTGCGCATATTTTTAATTATGAAACTGGCGGACCTGCGTTTCTTTCCGGCGTTCTTGTCAAAACATTGAAAGGAATTCGCGGCGTATTTACTGCCGAACAAATCAAACAAGTCATTCGTCCGCGAGCGTATTATATGCCAGTAACAAAATTGATTGTTATTGAGAATACACACAACCGCGCGGGCGGAACAATTTTTCCACTCGAAGAAATAAAAAAGATTCGAGAACTTGCGGTGAGTGAAGGAATACGTTTGCATCTCGACGGAGCGCGTTTATGGAATGCGTTTGTCTCGACAGGAATTCATCCGAAAGAGTACGCATCGTATTTCGATTCTGTTTCAGTGTGTTTATCGAAAGGGCTTGGTGCGCCGGTTGGTTCGGTTTGCGCAAGCGATAGAATGCTGGTTGAACGCGCAAGAAAGTTCAGAAAAATTTTTGGCGGTGGAATGAGACAAGCAGGAATTCTCGCAGCAGCAGGAATTTATGCATTGCAAAATAATATTACGCGATTGAAAAAAGACCACGAGAAAGCACAACTCTTCGCACAAACAGTTGCAAAAATTCCCGGTATGTATATTGACTTGGAATCTGTTCAAACAAATATCGTTATCATCGAAGTTGATAAAACAGGAAAATCCCCGAATGAGGTGTTAGCAATGTTGAAGGAAAACAATGTGCTTCTCACGCCGGGAAATTGGAACAGTATTCGCGCCGTATTTCATCTTGATGTATCAATGGAAGAAACACAACAAGCATCGCGAGTTTTTTATGAACTCTTCAAGTAGAAGTATTTCGTCATTAGTCATTCTTGAATCTCGCTAAACTCATTATCAATGACAAATTACCAATTCCTCTATGGATAAAAAAGATTTCAACTTCAAAACTCAAATGCGCATTCGCAATTACGAAATAGATTTGCAAGGAATTGTTCACAATGCAAATTATTTACTGTATTTCGAAATAGTGAGAATGGAACACTTAAAGCAACTCGACGTAAGCGTAGATGTTCATTCCATACGAAACGGATGAATTCCGATGAAAGTAATAGAGTTTGAAAAGTAAATATGTTCACACGTGCCTGATACGAATTTTTCTTACTACACAAAACATCTTTCTGCTGAAAATTTACAACGCGTTTATGAAATTGCTCCACCCCGCGTTCAACAATATTTTGATGCAGAAATACATTACCTTCTTTCAAAAATAACTGCAAACGATGTAGTTTTGGAATTGGGTTGCGGCTATGGTCGTATCATTCCGACGTTGGCGAACAAAGCAAAATTTGTCGTTGGCATTGATACATCGTTGCAGAGTTTACTCCTTGGTCAGCAGTTTCTTCGCAATGTTTCAAATAGCCTTCTATTTCAAATGAATGCAACAAAACTTGATTTTCTTTCTCACACATTTGATGTTGTCGTTTGTATTCAAAACGGAATTTCTGCATTTCACGTCAATCAACACGAATTAATCAAAGAAAGTATTCGCGTAACAAAACCCGGTGGAAAAATTTTCTTTTCAAGTTATTCCGAAAAATTTTGGGACCATCGGCTTCATTGGTTTCGGTTGCAAGAGAGGGAAGGACTTATTGGTGAAATTGATGAAGAACATACAATGAATGGCATGATTGTTTGCAAAGATGGGTTTACGGCAACGACAGTGAATGAAAAAAATTTCCTTGGTTTGGTTTCTGAGTTCAATGTAAGCGTAAACATTTCAGAAGTAGATGAATCAGTAATCTTTTGTGAAATGGACGTTCGTTGAATGCACACTTGAAAATTCAGAAAATAATAATTGTTGTTGCAACATTTTAAAAACACTTCAAGTCTAACACAAATATCTTTCAAAATATTTATTCACAAATTCAAAAATACAATGAGGCAATTATTCTATCTCTATCTAATCTTCCTATCACTTTCATTTACCTCTAATTCCCAGGAACGTTTCGGCGACATTTCCGGAAAAATTTTCGACGTTAAAACATTAGAGCCGATTCCTTCAGCAAATATTTTCCTTGTTGAAAAACCTGAGCTCGGAACTTCTTCCAATCTCGACGGTGTATTTCTATTGAAAACCATTCCTGTTGGAACATACAGTTTGAAAATTTCTGCCTTAGGTTATAGTTCGCAAATTGTTACCAATACTGTTGTTGTAACAGGTCGCGCAACTCCGATTACCATTAAACTTGAAGAGAAATCCATAGAAATGCAAACAGTTACAGCAGAAGCGACATATTTCAGCAGAGCGCAACAGATGAGTCCCGTAAGTTCAAGCGTGTTTGTTCGCGCGGAAGTGTTGCGTTCTCCCGGTGGAATTCAAGATGTGCAGCGAGTTGCGCAATCGCTTCCCGGTGTTGCGAGTTCAACGGATAACATTAACGAACTCATTGTACGAGGAGGCGCACCGTTCGAAAATCTTACGATTCTTGACCAAATGGAAATTCCTTCCATCAATCATTACTCGAATCAATTTAATTCCGCTGGTCCCATCAATATGGTGAACGCCGATATGATTGAAGATGTGCAATTTTCTTCGGGAGGATTTCCTGCGCAATACGGCGATAAAACTTCCTCCGTTATGAATTTAACGGTGCGCGAAGGTGATAAAAAGAAATCGTTCGCTTCCAATACGGCAATGAATATGGCAGGGCTCGGAATGCTGATCGAAGGAGGTTTTGCAAACGAAAAAGGTTCATACATTTTTTCTATTCGCAATAGTTTGCTCGAAGTTATTGATAAGGCAGTTGGTATTTCAAAAATTTCGCTTACCGCCATTCCGAAATATTGGGATATGCAATCAAAATTGACGTACGATTTTTCGCAATCGCAAAAACTGATATTCAATGTTTTGTATGGAGATAGCCGCATCAATTTTGTTGGAGACCCGAAGTTGCAAGATACGTTACGCCGTAACGTTCTCGATTCATCATCGGTTGAAACGCTTTATCCTGTTACAAAACAATACGCCGTAGGATTGAGTCTTCGTAGTTTGTTCGGAAAAGAAGGATACTCGATGTTCACACTTTATTCATCGGGAACAAGCACTGATATAACCGTGCAGGAAGATTTTGCAGTTCGTCAACGCGATGCAAACGGCGATGTCAATTCGTACACCATTCTCAACACTCAAAAAGTTTTTGCCAATAATATGTTCGAATCATTTCTCGGTGCAAAGTACGAATTGTTTTACCAACCACATCCACTTCATTCACTTTCACTCGGAGGACAAATTCAAACAGCGCAAAAGTGGAGAGACGATTTATTTTTCGGAGGAGATACGTCGCGTTACGATTTTGACAACGATGGAATTTTTGAAACAGGTCCGATTGCTGTAAATGCGGCAACGTTTTTGCAGCATTTCAAATTCGGCGATGCGAGTAAATACTATCTGTTTGCAAGTGATAAATATTTACTGACTTCTTCATTCGCATTTACTTTAGGTTTTCGGTACGACCATTTTACGTACGCGGGCAAAGGTGCATTTTCTCCTCGAGCAAGTTTATCGTATCAATTTATTCCATCAATTAGTACTGCAACATTTGCAGTCGGTGAATATGCGCAGGTTCATCCGCTCCCCTTTTACGGCGACAGATTTCATATCGGATTCAATCGCAATCTCGATTATATGAAAGCGACGCATTATGTTCTCGGTTACGAACATATTCTCGGTGAAGGTTTCAAATTCAGCGTAGAAACGTATTACAAAAATTATCGCAACATTGCGGTGAGTGAAGAATTTATTTATCAAGCAGCAGAAACGGTTCGCACCGATAAAATTCACACGATTGGCAAACGACACTCCTATGGAACAGAATTATTTCTCGAACAAAAGCAAGTCGCAGACTATTTCGGAACATTGAGCGTGTCGTTTTCAAAAACTGAGATGAAAGATTCGCGAATTCCACCAATGAAACGTTGGTACACATCAGAATTTGATTATCCTGTTATCCTCACTGCGCTTGGAGGAAAGGTGGTGAAAGGTGTTCGTGATTGGTGCGATAACGCTCCGTTCTACATAAAATATCCTTCGTACATTTTTCCATTTTCGAACGAAATGGAAATCAGTTTTAAATTTCGATATCAATCGGGAAGACCATACACGCCGCTCGAATACGTATTGTGGAAACAAAACAGAGAAGGCGGAGTACATTGGTCACCAGGCGCGTGGGTTTCCAGTAAGAAAGAAAATTCCGTTCGTTATCCCGATTACAGTCGCTTGGATTTTCAGTGGTTAAGCAGATACAATCATTCCGGGTACAACATCAACGTGTACATCGCGATGATGAATATCTTCAACACAAAAAATGTTTTCTATGAAAATCACCGCAGCGATGGAACAATAGAAACAGTTTACCAGTTTGCGTTTTTCCCCGTTGCAGGAGTGGAAGTTGAGTTTTGAGAAGAGTCATTTAAAACATAGAGCAGAAATCTTGTTTCTGCTCTATTCGTAAACAAAATTTGCATATTACATTCTTTCCGGCGCAGTAATTCCTAAAATTGAAAGTCCATTTCCTAAAACAATTTTTGTTCCCGAACACAATGCCAATCGCGCCGATGTTAATTCTCTATCATCCGTTACAACGCGATGGTCGTGATAAAAGCGATGAAATGAACTTGCGACGTTATGTAAATATTCGCAGAGTAAATGCGGCTCAAAATTTGTTGCGACATTTTCTACAACTTCGGGAAATGTTCGTAATAATTTCATCAAATCAATTTCTGCACTTTCTTCCAGCAAAGACAGATTTGCTATTTGCTCTTGGCTTTTTTCTCTACGCTCTATACTCTCTGCTCCTTGCTCACTTGCAAATCGAATGATGCTTGCAATTCTCGCATGAGCATATTGTAGATAATACACAGGGTTTTCGTCCGATTGTTGTTTCGCAAGTTTCAAATCGAAATTGAGATGACTTCCGATACTGCGCATCAAAAAGAAATAGCGAACGACATCCGCGCTAACTTCATCTATCAACTCATCGAGTGTAATAAAATTTGCTTTCCGTGTGGACATTTTCACGACTTCACCATCTTGTAATATCGTAACAAACTGGTGAATCAGTACTTTGATCTTTTCAGGATTTTCTCCGAGGGCGCGTAAACTTGCAAGCACATCGGGATACGTTGCAATATGGTCGCTTCCTAAAATATCAATCATCACATCAAATCCGCGATGAATTTTATTTCGATGATACGCAATATCCGGCAAACGATACGTCGGCTCACCTGTGCTTTTCACAATCACTTTATCTTTTTCGCTGCCGAGAATTTCTTTCTTCAACCACAATGCACCTTCGCTTTCGTATGCAATGCCGATGCGTTTGAATTCATCTATCAACTCCTTTACTTTTCCTGTTTCGTATAAAGAATTTTCATTGAAGAAAACATCAAACACTATTCCCAGTCGCTTGCACGTTTTTTTTATGTCTTCAAAAATTTCTGCTTCCGCTTGTTGTTTGAATTTTCCTTCTGCGTTTTCGTTGCGAAGTGTATTGCCGAATTCCTTCTGCAAGTTTTTTGCGATGTCAATAATGTATTCGCCTTGATAATAATCTTCGGGAAAAGAAATTTGCTCGCCGAGTAATTGCAAATACCTCAAACGAACTGAATCGCCAAGCAGGCGCATTTGTCTTCCCGCATTGTTGAAATAATATTCGCGCGTAATATTATATCCGCTCCATTCAAGAACTCGCGCAACCGTATCACCGAACACTGCGTTTCTTCCGTGTCCGACCGTTAATGGTCCCGTTGGATTTGCGGAAACAAACTCAACTTGCGCTGTTTTATTATTTCCATTCTCATTTTTTCCGAAAGAGATATTTGTTGCAAGAATACTTCTCAATTCATTTTGAAAATAATTTTTTGTAAAATGAAAATTGATAAATCCAGGACCGGCGATTTCCACTTTTTCAATAATAGTTGAATCAAATCGAAGCGAAGCGATGAGTTCCGTTGCAATTTGGCGAGGATTCTTTTTGAGCGATTTGGAAAGTTGCATTGCAATGTTGGTTGAAATATCGCCGTGTTCCACAACTTTCGGTTTCTCAAAAAAAATTGTTTGGTTTTCTATCCCAAACAATTTCTGAATTACTGAACCTATGTTTTGATGAAGATAATCTTTCATTTCTCTACGGATTTCTTTTTCGCTTTTGTTGCCGGCAATTTTGGTTTTGCAATTTTTTCTTCGATGTATTCTATTTTTGCATCACCCCATAATTTTTCCAAATTGTAATATGTGCGTGTGGATTTTTGAAATATGTGTACGACAACATCAACAAAATCAATAATCACCCAATCGGCAACGTCCATTCCTTCGTTATGCCAAGGATACAACCCATCTTTCTTCGCCGTTTCCATTATAGCATTTGCAATAGCACGCACTTGAATATCCGAATCGCCGGAACAGAGAATGAAAAAATCCGTTACATCAGAAACTTTGCGAATATCAAGCAACGCAACATCCGATGCCTTTTTGAGAAAACACATTTGCGCAATTTTTTTTGCGAGAACTTTTGTAGCCAAGATAAATTCCTATCTCTTTTCTTCTAAATTGTTTGTAAAAAATCGTTGATAATCTTTTCCGAGAACGAGTGAGATATTCACGATATACTCGCGAGAAATTTGTTGTACAATTTTATTTGAATCAATGCCAACAATGTTCGCAAACGTTGCTGCGTTGCGTTTATTTCCCACTCTGTCTATAATAAAACTTTCGTTTGTTTCTGTTGAAAAATTTCCGACATCAATCACATCCACGCCAATATTGCGTAACTGTTTCGTGAGTTTCATACCGATTCCCGAAACACCACTCGCATTAAGTATATCCACTTGCACCGCATTAGGCAATGATAGAATTTTTTGTTCGGCAAGTTCCTTCGAAGTAAAAAACAGAGAAAGAATTCCATACAGTAACACAAACAATAGCAAGAAAAAAATTACAATCAACGAATTGAGCGCGATGTATTGCCATTGAAATTTTCTTTTCAGAACAAGAGTATCGTTTGTCGTCGAAGACGAATCTGATGGCTCGAATAACGTTCGTTGTTCTTGCGGCGAGAAATCAGCCATCAGAAATTACACCTACGAAAATAAAAAAGATTTTCTCTGTCGAAATTTCGATTGAGAAAATCTATTTCAAAAAAAATATGTCTCAAATGCAGAGGAAAAATTATTCGTCTCCAAAAGGATGAGAATAGTATGAACCGGAAAGCAAAAACGGATTGTAGTAATATGAGCCAAGTGGAAGTTGGCGATACTGAATTTGAAACAGTACATTATCCCACGGACGAAAATCAAGTTGCGCGCGATTCAAATAAATTCCGGAAACTGATTGCTGTCCACGAAAACCTGTTGCATACGGAGAATACATCATACTAACATCGGCGCGCGCAGAAATTAAATCTGAAAAAATATATTGCATTGAGTTCGTGTATTGACTGATGGAAAGATTTTGCGCTCCGCTTGTTGCATAGTTAATCGAAAAATTATGATGCATTGAAAATTTATTCGGGTCAATCCAACCGAAAAGCGAATTCGATTGTATCGTTGAGAATCCAGTGTTTTGCGATGGAGTTTGCTGATTTCGAAATTGCGCAAAGGAATTTGTAAGTCCGAAAACAAGAACTACTGTGATTGCGAATGTAAATTTTTTCATAGTGTTGGTGAATAATTTATGCCAATAATAAAATAGAGAATATCGAATTTATAATCCAAACTTCCTTTTTACTTCTTCAAGTGTAGTTGTTGAAGCAAATCCCTCTTGCTGTTTTGCTAATCGTAAATCGCGAAGGTCTTCAATATCTTCTAAAGTTTCTTGCAATTTCTTAAATTCTTGGTAAGGGAGAACAACAAATTCATTTTTCCCTTCTTTGCTAATTATTTGGGGATGGAGTTCAATCATATTTTTGATTTATTTATATGCTTCGTTTCTGTGCTTGATACGATAAATTACCAAACTCGTGCCTTCGATTTCAAATAATACTCTATAGTTTCCTACACGCAAACGATATTCCGGCGTAAAATTCGTCAAGTGTTTTACATCGCCGAAAAGATTTTCTTTCATCGCTTCTATTTTTTCTACTATGTGTTTCGCGTTCTTCGTTTGTGCGTTTTTCTAAATCTCGCAAAGATTTTGGCTTGAAAACAATGTCATAACGCATTTCATTCAATCAACGGAAGTAATTTTTCGTGAAAATTATACTAAAATTTATTGAGTTTGCAAAGTTGCTCTACTTCATTTTATGCTGTTTGTGTTTTTTTGTCTCGGCTTTTGGAATATATCCACGTGCTTCGTCGTATTTCGCAACTTGCTCCGCAGTTAAAATTTTTTTCGTTGCAACATGCGCGATGAGATGAATTGAACGAAGTTCGCCGTGTAGTATTCCTATTTCTTCCGTATTTGATTTCAATGTTTGTTCGTCAATTGAATTACTTGCAAACAAACTATCCAATTCTTTTTCCTTCATAATAATTTTATTTCCAGCGCGAACTGCATTTTCACTCATCGTTTTGAAAATCGTTTGGATTGTGTTTTTCTGTTCATCGGTAATTTTCAAAACGTCGGCAATGTCGAAAACGTGTTTTGGTCCGGGGTAATGATTGAGTTCCGCCGCTTTCGCTAATCCCATTCCGTTTCCTTCTTTCAGATTTTGAATGTCTTCATCGGAAAGCGATTTAATAGAACGTTTTTCTTCGCCTACATATTTTGAATGTTTATGCTGCGTAAAAAGAAATGAGTTGAAGAGGACGAAACTTAAAAGAAAAAATGTCTTCATAGAAAATAGTTTTTTGAAATTGAATTACAGTTTTCTAACGAAGAAATGAATGGAAAAGTTTCAAAAATTATTTTCCCGATTCTGCTTTCAATTCTGCTGTTCGCTTTCGTTCGGCAATCGTCAAAAACCAAACTGCGACGAGAATGAAACCGAGTGATACCCAATCTTGCAACTTCGGGAATTTAGCGCCGAATATAATCGCTGAAAGGAGTGTGGCGGTTGTCCCTGCAACAAGTGATGTAAGTCGATTTACTAATCCCGCAAACGTTGCCGTTCTGCCTTTGAACATAAACAGGAACACAGAAAAGAATGCGACGAGACCGAATGCTGTTCCACTCATCACCCCAAAACTCCATAACGAATTTGCAACATCAAACGAATTTTTAAATAATATGACTTGGGGAACATCCCATCCAAATGATTGCGAACCAAAATAAACTAAAAATGAAATTGAAAGAATAAAAATGAATGCAAATATTTGTTCGATTCCAAAAAATCCGTGATTGTCAAGTGGAACTCCTTTCGCTCGTGTATTTTTGAAATAGTTCATTATATAAATGCGAATCAAATACGCAATTATGTAACTCGATAAAATACCGACAGCGGCTGTATTATTGAGAAAATCGAAATCACCCGCTTGCACAAAAACTAAATTTACTCCCGCCGCAAGCAATGCAAACACCACTGCAAAATTTTCTTCTTTGTACACTTTCTTTTTTAAAATTCCTTGCGCAATTTGCACGGCATCAACGCTTCTACTGATAACGATTACGCTTGCTCGCATAATCACCATCGCAACCATTACTGACATTCCTTCAAACGTGTACATCAATGTTGTTGTCGGAATAACAATCGCCGTCATCAAACCGGAAGGAAGAATGTATTTTATTTCTTCAGGAAGAGAAAGTCCCGCAACAGAAATCATATTATTCGATTTCAATCTATACCAACGCATCGCAATTACAATGCCAAGCGCAGTAATCATTCCGCCAATCGTGTTATACACCATATATTCGATTTGGTTGAAATGGAGTGAACTTGCGATGTGTTGGTCGGTAAAAAGTTTTGCGCTGATTCCCGTAATGACGTAAAAAATAAAATAGCCAACACAGAGTTGAATCAATCGCGCAGTACTTCCTTCTTCAGTTTTCCACATAATTTTTATGTTGTTATTAAAGAAAATAGAACACTGATGAAACGGATTTGACCGATGTACACTGATTTTTTTTATCAGTGAAAATCTGTTTCATCAGTGTCATCTGTGTTCTATTTATTTTTGACATTTGAATTTTGAAATTACTTTTTCATCGTCCAAAGTTTTGTAGTCGCTCGTTCTAATTCTTGTGCAATCAAATTTTTGTCAAGCGTTTTTTCCGGTTCGTTTTCAAACACAGCGTACGGAACGTTGAATCCTTTCACTTCGATGTAATCCGGATTTTTTGCCGCTATTTTTTCCCAATCATTTATCTTGTAATAAAAATCCATTTTCTCATCGGGAAGCGAATGATACAAAATGGAATCTTCCATTCCGGGTTTTGCGCGGCGACGATTTTTTCTCACCGATTCTTCATACGAAACTTTGATGTAGAGCAATGTCGCGCGTTTCAAAATATCTTCGTGTAAATAATTCAACGCTTCGTTGATTCCGTTTTCTCCCCCGCGCGCAAACTCAATGAGTGTCGTCATTTTCTCGTGATAGTTTGGATTACGCGCAAGTTTTTTTCTGTATTCCAAATTGATGCGCTCGATGTATAAATTCCAAATAAACCCATCTTTAAACCAATATTTTTCATCGCTCCAAACACGTGGCTTTTTATGTCGAGAAAGAATATCGTCTATCTCGAATGTTTCCCAAACATACACGAAATCATCAAGTTCTTCAAAATCGGAAATGTGAAATTGCTGCAAACGTTCATCTGTATTTGTGTGTTTGAGAAAATCAATGACTTCGGATTTTCCAGCGGCTGGCCTTCCGGTAATAATGAGAATAGGAAAGTTGTTTTGCACAGTTATACGTAAATATTTTTAAAAGTCTTTATTTTACTTTTTCAATCCGTTGTTCAACTCCGGTTGAAATAGTTTTCATTTCACGGGCATATTTTACAATTTCTGAAAATACCATTGAGTTGGAATAGATTGGCTGTGAAATTTCTATCCCGATATATCGTTTTGCTTCTCCGACAAAATAATCGCTCGCAGCGCAAATGTACATTTTAGTTTCATCCAATGGTTTTCCATTGATTGTACATTCAACAAATTCTATTCCATCGTTTTCTTTTTTCCATTTACATAAAATTCCTGACGTTTGAATCTGCGGTTTATCTTTAATATAATACCGAAGTACATCAGCAAGTTGCGCACCGCTTAACTGAAACGTCGTGAGAATATTTTGAAATGGAAGAACTTCAAACAATGTTTTTTTAGTTAATGGACCTTTCAATACATCTTTACGAATACCGTGATTGTTCATAAATCCAACATCCGCAAACGCCGCAATACGTTGCGCATCCGAAATAAAATTTCCGATTCCGCTTTCTCCATCACGACGACGCCAATCAACCGTCAGTTCAGCAATCACTTCACTATAATCGTTTTCAATTTGCTGCTGCATTGAATCAATAAAGTTTGTGAGTGCATTTTGAGGACGGTCATCGCGCTTCCACATCGTAATCAGTTTTCCGTCGTATGAAGTTACTTTATCATTTTCAACAACAATTTCAAGTTCACCAAGATTTTCACAATTCGCTCCCGCTTGAACAATGATAACATCGTTTATGACTCTGGGTTTTGTCAATCGCGTATGCGAATGACCGCCGACAATCACATCCAAACCTTCAACATTTTCTGCCAAAAGCGAATCATCGTCAACACCTTCGTGGGTAAGAGCAATAAGCACATCGGTCTTCGCATCAATCTCGTCAATATATTTCTGCGCAGTTTCTACAGGCGAAAGAACTTTTATACCTACAAGATTTTTCTGATTCACAAGATTATAGAGATACTGTGACATAATGCCGATAATTCCAATTCGTAATCCGTTTTTTTCAATGATGGTATAAGGATGATGATTGAGAACAAACTTTCCATGCTCATTCACAACGTTTGCGGAAAGAACGGGAAACTGAACAATGCGTGTAATCCCTAATAAATTTTCCTGCGATGCGTCAAAATCGTGATTGCCAAAACTCCACGCATCATAGCCGATTTTATTCATCATTGCAAACAAAGCGCCTCCATATACATTTTCATATTTGTATTCCGTAATTGGATTTCCCGTCATTACATCTCCGGCATCAAGCAATAACAACGGTTTTTCATTTCGAATACTATCAACAAGAAAATACAATTCTGAAAAACCACCCACCATCGGCTTCGGGTCTTTTCTACTCCACGTCGCCTCATGCTGAACAAAACTTGCATGCATATCGTTCGTGTGTAAAATTGTAATGGTTTTCTGTTGCGAAAATAACTGTAAAGAAATTGGAAGTGGTAGAATTGCTACAAAAAAGAAACGCAAGAAATGATACATAAGAAAAACTTTAAAATGAATTGATTGGAAATTCTGGAAGAAACACTTGATACATTCCCCATAATAAAAAACCTATCGTCAACGGAATGGCAAGATTATCATCGAGAAAATCGAACGAAAACAATTCGGCAATCGCTCCGCCAATTGCTGCAATAAATGCGTATGCGTATTCAACAAATGAATATCGTACTTTGGGAGTAAGAAGAATCACTGCGAACGCTGAAATGACAAATGCAATACTTCCTTCCCAACTTTTTTTCCCACCGGCAATTGAATTAAATTTATGTCTTCCAAATTTTCTTCCGAACAACGCCGAAGCCGTATCGGAAATAATGAGAATAAAAAAACTTGTGATTGCAATGAGTTTCGGAAAAAGAGCAACACACAATACCGCGGAAATAAGTACGTACGTTGCTCCTGTTAAATTTTTTTTCTTATCTGTCGTTTCGTGTTCACGAAGAATGGATTGAAAAATTATATTGTAAAATTGAGAGAATGATGTATGATATAATCGCGCAATATCAATAGCCAATGAGATAACAGCAAGAATAATTAGCAAGAAAAGCGTAGTTTCTTTCGAAAACCAAAACCAATAACTTATCGGTATTGTCAGCGAAATTAAATGAATGAACTTCCGAACAAGTTCTTTCTTAAAATCTATTTCGCCGGAAATTGAACGAACGTTTTGATGGCTCATTACTCAACTGATGAAACGGCATTCTCGATTTCTTTTTCACCGCGCGGCGTAACAGAATCTCCATTTTTCGGAATCGGGGCAAGCGATTCCCCACGAATTATCATATCAATTTCTTCACCGTCAAGAATTTCCCGTTCAAGCAATGTATTGGCTAACGAATGAAGTTTTTCAACATTATCCCTTAAAATGCGTTCTGCTTTTACCATACATTGTTCAACAATCTGTTTTACTTCTTCATCAATTTTCTGCTGCGTCAATTCGCTGAAGTTTTTTGTTTTCGTTACTTCTCTTCCCAAAAACAATTCTTCTTCTTTCGCTCCGTAGGCAATTGGACCCAACGTCGAACTCATTCCCCATTCACAAATCATTTTCCTTGCAAGTTCAGTCGCACGTTCAATATCGTTTCCTGCTCCAGTTGTTAACTGATTGAAAATAAGAAATTCGGCGGCTCTTCCACCTAATGCGTACGTAATCATCGCTTCCAAATATTCTTTGGAATACGTGTGTTTTTCATCTATCGGAAGATATGTTGTAACGCCAAGAGCGCGACCGCGGGGAATTATCGTTACTTTATGAACAGGGTCTGCATCAGGAAGATGCTTTGCAACCAATACGTGACCGCTTTCATGATACGACGTAACTTTCTTTTCTTTTTCGGAAATAATCAAACTTTTCCGCTCCGTTCCCATCATCACTTTATCTTTTGCTTCTTCAAAACAATGCATATCAACCAAATCTTGATTTTTCCTTGCAGCAAGAAGCGCGGCTTCGTTCACTAAATTTGCGAGGTCTGCACCCGAAAGCCCAGGAGTTCCTTTTGCCAAAGTTTCCAACGTAACATTATCTGCAAGAGGAATACTTCGCGTATGAACTCTCAAAATTCCTTCGCGCCCTTTCACATCCGGACGGTCAACAACAACTTGTCTATCGAAGCGTCCAGGACGTAGCAAAGCCGGGTCAAGAACATCGGGACGATTCGTTGCTGCAACAACGATGATTCCGCTATTCTGTTCAAATCCATCCATCTCGACAAGTAGTTGATTGAGCGTTTGTTCACGCTCATCGTGTCCTCCTCCAAGTCCTGCGCCGCGATGACGACCAACAGCGTCAATTTCATCAATAAAGATTATACATGGTGCATTTTTCTTTCCCGTTTCAAATAAATCACGAACGCGGCTTGCGCCAACACCGACAAACATTTCGACAAAATCCGCTCCAGAAATTGAATAAAACGGAACTGATGCTTCGCCCGCAACGGCGCGCGCAAGTAATGTTTTTCCAGTTCCCGGTGAACCAAGAAGTAAAACACCCTTGGGAATTTTTCCGCCAAGTCGTTGAAATTTATCCGGCTCTCGCAGAAATTCTATGACTTCGCGTAATTCCTGTTTTGCTTCGTCTGCGCCGGCAACATCTTCAAACGTAACTTTGGCTGAATTCTCATTTAATATTCTCGCATTTATTTTTCCAAACGAAAATATTCCGCGTGGTCCGTTGATTCCACCTCCCTGCATTCTCCGCATAACAAATAACCATACTACAAAAATCAATACCCACGGAAGCATGGAAACCAATGCATTCCACCACGAATAATCTTCTCGTATTATTTTATACTGAAATCCTGCTGCTTTCCATTTTTCGATGATTACATTATCTACAAAAGGAAGGACAAGATATACTCGTTTGTCTTGCGGGTCTTTTAAAACGGCGTGAAACTCGAAGTTATTAAAATCTGATTTCTTCAATACTGCGGAAAGGATATTCTTTTCGTTCAAATACTGTTCGTACTCGGTATAGGGAATCTCCGTTTCCGCTTTGTCGCCGGGACGAAGCAATACCATTGTGAGGTACACAACGGCAATAATAATTGTCCAACTGAATATAACGCGTAATCCCTTTGACCAAGTAAAATCGTTATCGCCAATTTTTTGAGGAGGACGATTTTTTGGGCGAATAGGTTTTTGTCTGCGAGGAGGCGGTGATTTTCGTTCTGTTGATTTATTGCTTTTGATGTTCTTTTCTTCCATAAAAAATTTTTTACTTTCTCCTTTCACTCTGCGACGAGAGATGATAGATTGCACGTAAGTTTCTGTATTGTTGTGTATAATCAAGTCCATATCCGATAACAAACTCATCGGAAATTTCAAAACCGACATAATCAATTTTCCGTTGTGCGTTGTTCTGGTTGTATTTTCTTTTTTTCAATAATAGCGAAGCAATGCGAACAGAAGAAGGATTTCGCGGTTCAATAAGTTTTTGTATAAAATTGATAGAGAGTCCTGTATCAACGATATCTTCAACAATAATGATATCCCGTCCGCCAAGATGCACATCGAGGTCTTTTAGCATTTTTACACTTCCCGAACTGAATTTTTCTTCGCCATAACTGGAAAGTTTCAGAAAATCTATTTCGAGTTTGATGCTCACGCAACGAATTAAATCGGATAAAAAAATTGCCGCGCCGTTTAAAACGCCGACAAATATTGGAATTGTTCCAATATAATCTTCGGAAATTTTTTTCCCTAATTCACGAACTCGCTGTTGAATTTGTTCTTCACTCAAGAGCAACATGAATGTTTCTCCGTTAATTTGAATTTCGTTCATTGATTATGCTTTAATTCAAAAAATTCTAATTTGGCAACACGTGTTGTTACATCGGTAATCTTAAACCGTTCATCTAATCGTTTTCCACATATCCATACGATATTGCCGTCGGATACTAAAATCGGAATAGCGTGTTTTTTGTGTATCGGAATTTTTTCGTCTGTAAAATAATCGCTTACTTTCTTTTTTCCTTTCAAACCTAATGGATAAAAATATTCTCCCTCGTTCCAAGTCCGAAGAAATAATTTGTTATTCAAAGTATCAGCATCTACGTATTCAACGCAGGCATTCTTTTGAAATGCGATTGAACGAATATCCGTTTCGCTCGACAAGAAAACAAAATTCAAAAAACGATATTCCTTTCCTATTTCTACAGAAATATTTAACTCGTCATTTGTTTCTTCGCGGCTGAAGATTAATTTTCCTCTGTCATTCAATACCCGTACGTCGCTCGTCAAAACAAAACTGCTTCCCGTTTCTGCATCCAAAAATTTTACGAGATTTTCAACAAGCAAATATTTTACTTCCGTTCGACTAAAATTGCGGACAAAATTATAGAAAAAATATTGTTGGAGAAACTTCGCTTCCCGTTTCAGTAACGATATTTCAACAAATACTTCGCCGTGTTGTTGCAATTGAACTGCAGAATTTGATAACACTTCGTACTGCATTTGCAGATATTCTTCTAAATCATTAAATAATTTGCTTTCTCGAAATAATGTATGTTGAACGTTAGAATTAATTTCTTTTTCAATCAAAGGAACAAGTTGGTTGCGTACGATATTTCTCGTGTAATCGTTTGTAACGTTCGATGAATCCGTACAAAACGCTACCGAATGTTTAACTGCATAATCGGTAATCGTTTTTCTGTTTACATACAGTATCGGGCGAATGATATTTTTTCGTATCAATGGAATTCCGCATAATCCGAGAACACCGCTTCCACGTAAAAAATTAAATAGTATTGTCTCTGCATTATCATCCAGCGTATGTCCTGTTGCAATTTTCTTGAACGACGTAGAGGTTGTGATTTCCTGAAAAAAATTATACCGTATTTTTCTCGCACGTTCTTGAATCGAATGCCGCTCGTTTTCTTTCAAAAAAACTTTCTTGCAAAAGAATGGAACATTATTTTCCTCTGTCAATGAGCGAACAAAATTTTCTTCTTCATCTGATTCATTTCCTCGCAAACCATAATTACAATGGGCTACGGCAAGTTGCAAATCGTACTCCTTGCGTAAAGCGAGAAAAAGATGGAAGAGAACTGTTGAATCAATTCCGCCGCTCATTGCGATTACGATGGTATCATTCTTTTCAACGAGAGCGTGTTCGAGAATTACCTCACGAACAATATCGAGAAGTGTACGATTCATTGAGGAACGTGTAAGTTGAATTTACGGTGAAACTTCCCCATCAGTAGCGGAGGAGGGAGTTGAACCCCCGACACACGGATTATGATTCCGTTGCTCTAACCAACTGAGCTACTCCGCCATTATTGAATAAAAATGCGGCAAAATATATCATTAAAAGAAGTGATAACAAAAGCGATGTTTGAAATTCGTAAAGACGAATTATTTCTGAACATTTCTTTTGTACGACACAAAGAATTTTTTTTGAAAAACACGTAATGCATTCCTTAGCGCTACTTCAAAACACTTGAATATTTTTTTTCTACAAAAAAATTACTTTATTTTCACAAGAAAAAATGTTATACAATTATCAATGAACACATCCTTTCAAAATTTTGAAGATGAAGAGCCGCCGCAGAAGAAGAAATCGCGTTTAGAACAAGAGTTCGAAAAACTGAAAGACCGGTTATCGCAGGAAGGAATAAATCTTTCAAGTGTTGAAGCATTGGAAGAAATTGCAAATTTTTATTTACAGCATCATCACTACACCGAAGCGCTACATTTTGCTGATGCAATTCTTGCAACAATGTCGTATAATGCAGAGGCGTGGTTGCGAAAAGGAATCATCCTGCATAGTCTTCGAAGATACAAGGAAGCATTTTCCTGTTATCAGCAAGCATTAGAAATTGACCCGGCTGATCCGTACATATATGTGAATAAAGGCATTACGTTAGAAGTTATCAATCATCTCGATGAAGCGTTGGAACATTATAACATTGCCCTCTCGCTCGATGAAGAAAACAGTGAAGCGCTCATCAATAAAGCAATTATTCTTGAACGACTCGAACGATATTCCGAAGCGGAAGTGATTCTGCGCGAATTTATTGAATCTCAACCGGAACACCGTGCCGCCTGGTACGAACTCGGTTATTGTTACGATTTAATGGATCGGTTTAACGATGCACTCCATTGTTACGAGCAACATCTCGACATTTCTCCATATGATTATGAAGCGTGGTATAACCGCGGCATACTCTTACAACGAATGGGGTTACATTCCAGAGCCATTGAGAGTTACGATTTTTCACTTGCTATTTATGAACAGTTTTTTCCGGCGTACTATCACAAAGGAAATGCACTTGCAGCTATCGGAAGATTGCTTGATGCAATTGAATGTTATCATCAAGCCATTTCATTAGAAAAAAATGATTTCGTTATCTGGCACAATTTAGCCAACGCATACGAAGAACTTGGACAAATGAAAGAAGCCATTCAGTCATTTTCAAAAGCAATTCAGTTGAATCCTGAACATTGCGATTCGTATTTCGGAAGAGGAAGTTGTTACGAAACAATGGAAGAATACAGAAAAGCGCTAAGCGATTACGACAAAGCGCTATCGTTAAAACCAAACGACGCAGAAATTTGGTACGCAAAAGCAGATGTGGAATTTCAGTTAGGTAAATGGCGCGAAGCAATTTCCAGTTTTTCTACAATGCTGCGAAACGACCCAACAAATTGTGAAGGATGGTATGATTATGGCGAAGTGCTATGCAGTTCCGGATTTTATCAAGAAGCGCTTAAAGCGTTCAATCAATGCATTTCTCTTGCTCCTGCTTGGGCAGAATCGTATTATGCAAAAGGGAAAGTCTTAACATTTTTAGGGAAAACATCAGAAGCAATTGAGTCTCTCAAAACGTCATTCCAATTAGACCCAACAAAAAAAGAATTTTTTCTTCAGGATTTTTCACATCTAAAAGTACTTCTTCAACAGTTCTCTTCGAGTTAATTACCTCTTCCCTTTGCCCCACACTTCCCAAAGTGGAGTTACTAAACGATAATCACCGAAACCCGTTTCATCAACAAATGTAAAGCGGCGATTTTGGTCATAGTACGACCAAATCTCGTACGGCTTGATTTCTATGTCAAATGGATGACGTTCAATGTTATCGGGATTTCCAAAAATTATATAGACCATTCCTCTATCGGAACGCCAACCAGAACCTTGAACAGCATATTGTTTGTTTGCATACGTAACACGAGAAAAATATTCTTCCAACAATTCATTTCGCTCTGTTTGCGGCGTCGGGTCTCGACGTTTCCAAAACTGTTCGAATCGTTGTCGCCGTTCGTCATCCGAAATTGCCTTCTCTTGCAACGAATCCATCTCCTCGCTCGTCGAAATATACACCATTTGAGAAATCGCCTCGTCTATAATGGAAATGTTCGCTGGTATTCCCTTCCATCGCGTGCGAATAGCCATTGTACGTTTTGGCAACTCGTACGTTGAATCGGTTTGAATTTTCGATATTAATTCCAATGAATCTTCACCAACAGGTAATTCTAATTTCTTGAAATTAAAAACGATGGTATTTCTACCTTTCGCTAACGTTGTACTCATCGTATCACAAAATAATTCCTCCATTTGACGAGTAAAAATCCGAACCATAAATTTAGCATTTTGAGATTCGTTTTTTGCATACACCTCATAATATAATTTCTGTTCATTTGTTTCTCGCTCCAAAATTTGACTAATGTTTGGCAATGGTTCATTTGTTTCGTCTCGCCCACGCATCAGCATTATATCACTGATCTCAAACGCGGATTCGCCAAACTCCTGCACATGAACCGATTTTTGCATTCGGAATAATTTTCTTGTCTCAACATCTCGCACTTGCACTGATATTATATATTCTTCGGGACGAAATAAAAACGAATGTGTGTGCATTGCAAACGATGTTGTAGAAGTCGTTTGTTCATACGATTGTAAGTACAGTTCTTCTCCCCATTGTTTTTCATAGAGTAACGAATTACGAACATCGAAAAATGAAATCTGTACTTCGTATGACGCAAAAAATCCTTGTTCAGATTTAATAAATTTCAATCCCGAGTACTCGACTTGCACATACACTTTTAATTTCGTTAGCGCAGAAGTATCACTTGCAAAACTAAGTGTCGTAAATGTAAATTTTGGTAGTCCAAGTTCTTCTCCTTGAAGCATCTGTTGTGCTATCAACGGCAAATCTATTATCGAAAACAACAGAATAATTACAATAAATATTTTTTTCATACCAATGTTCATTTTCTAAATTTTATTTTTCAAAATCTCCTGCGACACCTTTCCAAACACATCATAATGTTCCGCTTTCGTAATTGTAACATTATAAAAATTTCCAATTTGTAATTCTCGTTCGGAAGAAACATACACTTCTCCATCAACTTCTGGCGCATCACATTCACTTCTTCCAACATACGTACTTCCTGCGCCGCGTTCAATCAATACTTTCACATTCTTTCCAATCTTTTCAGAATTTTTTTTCAACGAAATTTTTTGCTGCAGTTCCATCAATCGAGAATAACGTTCGTCTTTTTCTTTTTCTGAAATCACATCGCCAAACGGAAATGCTGTCGTATCATCTTCTTGCGAATATTTGAAAACGCCAACTCTATCAAATTCCATTTCTTCTACAAAATTGAGTAAAGTGCGAAAATCATTTTCAGTTTCATTCGGATAGCCAACAATGAATGTCGTTCGCATAGTAATGTTTGGAACAACCGAACGAATATGCGAAATCAATTCCCGCAAGGTACGATTAGTAATTCCGCGCCGCATTGATTTCAAAACTTCATCTGCCGCGTGTTGAATCGGCATATCGAGATACTTGCATATTTTTTTATTCGTCGCAATTTCTTCCAAAATATCGCGCGGAAATTTTGTCGGGTACGCATACAATAATCGAATCCACTCAATTCCGTTCACTCGCGAAAGATTTTGAAGTAGTGATTTCAATTCACGCGAATTTGACATATCCAAACCGTAGTAGGTTGTATCTTGCGCAATAATATTCAATTCTTTCACTCCTTGCGAAACGAGATGTTCCGCTTCATGCAGCAATTCATCCATCGGTTTGGAGATATGTTTTCCGCGCATAATCGGAATAGCGCAAAACGAACAAGGGTTATCACAACCTTCAGAAATTTTTAAGAATGCAGAAAACGTCGGTGTAAGCAAAACTCTCTCACCGAGTAATTCATATTTCAAATCTCCGCCAAGCGCGTGAACAATTTTTCCGATTTCTGAAATCGTTCCGAAAAATCCATCTACTCCTGGAATTTCTTTTTGCAAATCACTTTTATATCGCTCGGATAAACACCCCATCACGAAAACTTTTTCCAACGCGCCCTTCGATTTTTTTTCTACTGCTTCGAGAATCGTGTTCACCGATTCTACTTTCGCGGGACCAATAAATCCACAAGTGTTAATAACAACAACAGAAGCATCGTTGTAACCTTTTGCGATTTGCATTTCATTCGAGCCGATTTGCCGAAGCAATTGTTCGCTATCAACTAAATTCTTCGCACAACCAAGCGAGTGAACGAAAATGGAATTGCTTTTTCCGTTATGTTTTGTTTTGATTTTCAATTTCTTACTTCACTTGAATAGAACACTGATGACGCTGATTAAACAGATGTTCACAGATTATTATCCGTGATAATCAGTCACATCAGTGTAATCCGTGTTCTATTTTAAATTTCAAACGAATGACTAATTACCAATTACAAACTTAAAATACATATACACCATAGGAGCGACAAAAAGCAAACTATCAAATCTATCCAACACCCCTCCGTGTCCGGGAATTATTGTTGATGAATCCTTTATGTTTGCATCACGTTTCAACAGCGATTCAAATAAATCTCCGAGTTGTCCAAAAACTCCTACAAATACCGAAAGCATTATCAATTCATTCAAAGAATAATTGTGGAGAATAGTATTGTAAAGTGCAAACACTGACATTATTGCTCCAAGAAATCCAGCTATCGCTCCTTCCCACGTTTTCTTCGGTGAAACTCGTAGAAACAATTTATGCTTTCCAAATGCTCTGCCTCCAAAATATGCAGCAGAATCGCAAATCCAGATTGAAATAAAAATAGCAATGACAAGTTCTGCATTTTGCATTTCACGCAATGCAAGCAATGTTCCAAAACTTCCTGCGATGTAAATAATTCCGAAAAATGTTGTTGCAAGATTTTGAATCGGGTTTTCTTTGTTGCGAAATAATTCTACAATGAAAATGAAAAACGAAAACGAAAAAATGAAAAATGGAAGTTTCGTGAATAAGAATAATTCCTTAAAGAACATTACCAATAAAATTATTCCGAGAATAACTCCTAAAACTTTTTGCGGATGAGTTCCTTTCGCTTCTGCAAGTTTGTAATATTCTAACATTCCAAGAACAGTAAGCACGACAACGAACAAAAAGAAAACCCAATCTCCTTGATACGTGATGAAGAAAATTGCAGGAATTGCAACAAGCGCAACGAGTGTACGAGAAGTTAAATTACTCAAGCGATTTGTTCCTTTGGTTCAATCGTTCTCAAAAAATAATATGTTGAAACGGCAAATATCATAGCAGAAATAATGCTCGTCGTTAACAATTCGAGCATCGAAAGTTCTTCCGGTTTTCCCGAAACAAGAAAATCATCGCCAAGATTTAAATACACTGCATAACAAGCAAGCGCGTTGTTGAAAAAATGCGCAATAATAGCAACCCAAATACTTCCCGTGTGCGCAACAAGAAAGGAAAAATAAATTCCCAAAATGCAAAGCGGAATAATAAGAAATGGATTCAGATGATAAACTCCAAATAATATTCCCGTAACTATAAAACCGCGTTTCACTCCAAGTCCGCGTTCAAAATTTTGCTGCACAAGTCCGCGGAATAATATTTCCTCACACAATGCCGGAACAATGGCAACAACAAGAATGACGAAAAATAATTCGGGAATTGAATTTGCAGTTACAAGCGATTTATACATTTCGTCCATCATGTTCTTGAACGTATCAATAAGAGATTGCAATTCGCTCGGCAAGGGAATTTTTTCTTGCAACGTTACTACTACTTGCAGCGATTGTCCTAACGAAAACACGCCAACAATTGCAAGTACAATTTGCGATAGTTTTGGTTTCCTGAATCGCAAAAACTTTTTCAAATCGGTCGTTTGATATTGCGTAAATAAAAGTGTCGGTAAAAGCAAAAATAAAAATTGTGAAAGCATTGTAGCAATGCGTACGATATTAGTGTTTTCAGAAAAATCATTGCCGAAAACCAGCATCGCAGATAATCCTCCAATGATTTGATATGTGAAAAACACAACAACAAGCACAATAAATGCAAATGCCGTGTATGACATTCTGAACTTCGGTGAAATTATTGAAGTCGGAATTTCTACAATTGGTTCGAGAGAAATTGTTTCAGTTGTTTCAATCATTTAATCTTGGAAAGTACAATCTATAATTCTCTGCGCAAATCTGTGAAATCTGCGGGAGAATGTTTCCCGCAGATTACGCAGATGAACGCAGAAGAATTCTTGAAATGCTAATAACAAATAACGAATAACAATTAACTATTCACTTTCAACTTAATCATCGCCGCAAGCAACGGAATCATAATCTCATGATGACCTACAAAATAAAATCCTCTTCCAGTTCCCTGCGTTGGACGAAGCATTACATTTTGCGTCGGACGATAATGCAAATTCATATCGAAGACAGCAGTTGTAAATCCTTGCGCTTTGTATCCAAGATTTCGAGCGACCGTTAATGCTTTCAAAAATACTTCGGGAAGAATAACAGCAGAACCGATATTCAAAACTACTCCGCCGTTTTTCAAATCTTTCACTACGTTCGCAAAAATTTTAAAATCGCGAAAACTCATCTCCCCAGTTGCCGCTCCGTCCATCGTCGGTTGCTGATGAATAATATCCGTTCCAATCGCGGCGTGAATTGTAATAGGAATATTTTTTTTCAAACACGCAACGAGAACACTTTGCGAAATGAATTTCGCTTTACGTTTTACAAGTTCATTTGCCAATGCTTCTCCGTAACCACACTCACTTTCTTTAAAATGTTTCTTCAATGTTTTATTGATAAACTCTCCCGTTTCTTTTGACATTCCAAACGTTCCATCGAGAAGATTCACTGCAACGTCTTCGGAAGTATTTCCAAACAACGCAGTTTCGCTATCGTGAATTGCCGCCGCGCTATTCATTGCAATTCCGGTAATGATGTTTCGCTCAATCAAATCAATAATAATCGGCGACAAACCAACTTTGATAACGTGCGCACCGAGCATCAAAATCACCGGCATTTTCTTCTTTCGTGATGAAATAATATCGTCAATCAAAGTTCGCAAATCGTTTGCAACCAAAATATGCGGAAGTGATTCGGTAAATTGTGAAAACGAATTTTCTATTTCATTGTACACCTTTGCAAAATCACTTGGCTGCACTTTGCTTTTCCGATTTGCAATTGAAATCGTTTTGATTTTTGAAAGTGAAATTTGTTTGTATTTGGATTTTTGTTTTTTCATTTTCTCTATAGTTACAAGTTGCAAGTTACGGGTTACGAGTATAAAACTTGAAACTTGTAACTCAAAACTCGTAACTTTTATTTCTTTGCTTTCATTGGATTTTTTATTCCGCCATATTGCTGCAATTCTGCAACAATCGCACCGACAATTATTTTCGAAGACATTTTCACAGGAATTTTATTTTCGTCGTCTGAGAGCCAAATTGTCATATTGCCTGTATTCTTAAATAATCCACCTTTCCGAATAAATGGCTGAATTTTCAAAGCGCGAAATTCTCCAGCACCGACATCTACTTCTTCTGTTCCAAAATACTTTATGTCGAGCGCGTACGTTGAGTCTTTGTAAAAATTTTGCAAGTGAATTTCATCATTCGGTCTCAATGCAGTAAAATCAACCGTGCGGCAATAATAAAAAGCGGAAACAATATCATGAACATAATCTGGAATTTTTATATACTCGATATCATTGCTCACTATTGTTTGGGCGAAATGATTTCGTTGGTCAAATTCTGCAACAAAATCACGGCGATAATTTCCCTCGCGAATATGCTGTTCAAACTTCCACGGAAAAATTCCCTGCACATCCACAAATGTAAAATACGAATCGCGCACTGTATAAATCCAATCGAATCCTTTTGCAGAGCGAACTTTCACGGCAATTTTGTAACACTGTCGTTCATTCAATAATTCAATCGAAGGAATTTCCATTGTTGCAACGCCAGCAGTAATAAATCCGTAATCAATATCGAAGACAAGTTTTTCGCCAAGTGTGAATGCGTTATTTTTTTGAGTACGAAAAACGAATATGGAATCAGATTGAGAAAAAGAATCAATTGGAATAAACAGAAAATAAATGTACAAGAATACAAATCGTAATTCATAATTCGTAATTCGTAATTTATCTACCATTTGAATTTTGCAGTTTCGATTTTATCTTCTCAAACACTTCTTCCACCGAAATCGAGTTCATACACTCACATTCATTTACAGAAATACAATTGTTACAATCAATCGGTTTGTTGTTTGGAGAAAATTCTATTTTATTTTCTGTGTACGGTCCCCAACGTGTTGAACTCAAATGTGGAATTTGTGGAAAGAAACCAACAACGAATGAACCAACAGCAACAGCAAGATGAAGCGGTCCTGTTGAATTTGAAATGAACAATTTACCAAGAGAAAGCAACGCAATAAATTCTTTAAGAGAAAGCGTTTCATCCAACAGAATTGCTTTCTCGCCAATTATTTTGGAAACATTTATCAACAACTCTCTTTCATTTTTTCCACCGCTTACAAGAAGTTTTGTATTTGGAATTTCTCCAATTTGCTTTCCGAGTAATCCAAAATTTTTCCAATGCCAATTTCTCGATGAACCTCCACTTCCCGGATGAAGAATGACAAGCGAATCTGTTTCAAAAATATGTTTTTGCTGCAAAAGTTTTTGAACTTTGTCTTTTGCTACTTCATCAACAACTAATTGGGGAAATATTTTTTCTTTTGAAACAACGCCAAGCGGAGAAAGTAAATTGAGATTGTATTCGAGTTCGTGCTTGTTGCCATTTTTACGATGTTCATACACTTTTTTATTGAACAGAAACGAGTACAAACGATAACCCGTTCCAACACGAATTGGAATTTGAACAAAAAAAAATAGCAACGCCAATCGCCATGAAGGTTTCACAATAACTGCGGCATCAAATTTCTTTTCGCGAAAGAGTCTTACCATTTGAAAAAAAGGAACATGGTCGTAAAAAATCACTTCAATATTCTCTGAATATGAATGGACAATATCCGAAGTGTAACTGCTGATAAGCATAGAAATTTCGACGCTGGGAAATTGCCGTCGAAGCGCTGTTACAAGCGGAAGAGTAAGAATTACGTCGCCGATTCTATCCGTGCGAACAATGAGGATTCTTGAAAGTGTTTTCAATACGTGTTATCAGTTTTCGATATAGGGTTTTGTCAGTAACATTGGCGTTGTTTCTTCTGCTCTTTCAGCCGTTGAAGATTGCATCCATGCGCGATCACTCAACACAGTTCGTTCCGTCCAGTTACTTACCGCCATAAGATAAGCCTGTTCATTGGGCAACATTTCTATCGTTTCCCACGGACAATATTTTGCACAAAGTTTACAACCGATACAAATATCCAAATCTATTTCGACAAGTTTTTTGTGTTGGTCAAATTCTGGACCAGCGACAACAAGTATGCAATCTACTGGACAAAACTCAACGCAAACTTCGCATCCTGTGCAACCAGATTGGTTGACAACAGCAAGTTCTTTGGGTTTCTTTTTTGCTTTAGGAGTTTGCACATTTGTTGTTTTTGTCAATGGAATATTAACTATTTGTTCTTGCATAATGGGTTTCTTTTTGAAAATTGTTTAACGAAATTAAAAATAAAAATGTAATTGTAATTGCAGCGAATGAGTATTTAAATTTTCACCGACATCGAAATCAAACAATTGCGAATCCACGTACGCATCAACAGCATTGAGCAAATATGTTACGCCGAGATACCACGCAAATCTATCGCGCTCGTCGTGGTAAAAATCTCGCGCTCGTCGTGCTTGTGCGTCAAAAGGATTATTGCGATACTCAGTTTGATATTTATGATACAAATCGTTTTCTTGTTTCCACACATAACCGAAGTAACCGACAAAGCCAAGTATCACTGGTGTTTTCCAGTAGGATTCGTTGTAAATTTGTCCAAGTCCCGGAAGCGCAAGCGAAAGTAAAACTGCTTGCGTCGAAGATTTAGATTGACGTTGTTCGTTCACAATATTTTGTTTTGTATAGGAAAGTGAATCTGTTTGTTGAGAAAAAATATTATTGTGGAAAACCACTAAGGCACTAAGAACATAGAGAAACACTAAGAAATTCTTTGTGAGACTTAGTGCCCTCCGTGTCTTAGTGGTAAAAAAAAACATTTTACGGAACAAGAGCAAACGCTTCGATCTCAATCTTCACATCTTTCGGCAAGCGAGAAACTTCCACCGTAGTTCGCGCGGGAGCAACGTCGCGGAAGAACTCGCCGTACACTTCATTCATCGCGGGAAACTCGTTCATATCTTTTAGATACACTGTTGTTTTCACCACGTTAGCGAGCCGCGAATTTCCCGCTTCCAAAATTGCTTGCAAGTTTTCCAATGCACGGCGCGTTTGCACTTTAATATCGCCTTCAACAATTTTTCCCGTAGAAGGGTCAAGCGGAATTTGTCCCGCAGTAATTAAAATGCCGCTGCCAAACACCACTCCTTGACTATACGGACCAATTGGAAGCGGCGCGTTTTCTGTTTGTATGATGCGTTTCATAAA